>CALLYL010000457.1 GCA_937859535.1 uncultured Myxococcales bacterium | reverse complement strand
ATCGCGGAGTGAGACGCACGCATGGCTGCAACCGGGTTCTCCGTTTTGAACAGACGGATTCGCCGCCCGTGGGGCACAACCCCTGATGCTGCTGCGTTGTTTCCTATCAGGAAAGCACCTGGTCCCGACCAGATCGGCTAGACTTGGTTTTGTACCCCTGGTTACTTAGCGCAGCTAGGTTCTTCGTGATGGACCAGTGAGGTAGGAAAACTTCCCGTACCTTCTCACTCAGTAGCAGGGAAGTTTATCCAGGTTTCTCGACGGGAGGGAGAGTTTGGTATAGAATGTCCCTTGCCGTCGCGGCTCAGGCACGGTCCAGCCTGTCACCTCCCTGCCCATGGCACCAAAACCACGTTTGAACTGCTTCACCTCAATTAGAGTGGGAGGGGATGGGGGGAAACCATCTTGCGCAACTTTTATCAAAGGAATCCCAATGTCTACAGAGAACCAGAAGACCCCTGACATCAGTAACCTACCAGCGTGTATCACCGAGGCCTTCGATGCAATGACTGCAAACAAGGAGACTCCGGAGCCGGCGAGCCTGGATGACCTGGATCCTCACATCACCAAGATCGAGAGTTCGGCCAACAAGTTTGCAAAAGCGTACGCTGACATCCTCCCCGGATTCCTCAAAGATCTCAAATCCTTTGACGCGCAGCAAAAGCGCCAGCGCGCGAAACTGAATGCATCCGATGTGATTTCGCTGCCGCACCCGGGCCGGGACATCATCGGGGCGCTCGTTCAATCCATCAATGGCTACAAGCCAGAGGCCTCCCACGCACTTCAGGAGCTGGTCTTTGACCTCTATGCCAGCTTCCTCCAGTCTGCGCAGAGCCAAAAGATTCCCACACCGCAGGTCGCCAAGCTCGCGCCGCTCGTCAAGTGGGGGAAGGACCGGGCCAATCCCCACACCATCTTCAGCACCAGCGTCACCTCATTCCCGGTGGCCATCGTCTCGCTGCCGATTGAGAACGCAAGCCGCGACGTCCTCGCCTGGGGGACGCTCGGCCACGAGACCGTGGGCCACGACGTGTTGCACGCCTACGATCTTCTCGGTGAGTTCCAAGAATTCCTACGGAAGCATTTTTCCAGACCGAACGAGGTTTCCGAGGCCCAGTATTGGGTGCCACGCACGGATGACCTGGTCTCGGACGTCATGGGCGTCTTGTTCATGGGCCCAGCCGCGGCGATTGCCCTCATCGGCTTGATCCGCGCCGGCCGCGACTTCTTCAAGCAGGGCCGCAAGCTCGCCTCCCTCAGCGATGCCGAGCACCCCGCCGACCTCCTCCGCGGCTACTTCATGGCCGAGGTCGTTGGGCATCTAAAATTCACCGATGCCGCGAAGTGGAGGGAGATCCTGATCAGTGAAGTCAACCGTGATGCACCCGACGGTGCCGTCCCGCTCTCCGATAAGGTGCGCATGAATCTCTCATATTGGGTGCAGTCCATCGCGAGCCTGGCCAAGGAGCTGGTCGAGCATCCTTGGAAAGCCTTGGGCAACATGCCCCTGAGCCAGCTCGACACTTGGACCAACAACGACGAGAGCCTGGTCGCGAGCCTCCGGCCCGTTCTCAAGGACGCTGACAAGCCGCTCCCGAGCGGCACGATTTATCCCGCCCACGTCGTCGCAGCCGCCATCACCGCCTCGCTGGAGAAGGACGCCAAGCTCGACGTCATCTTCAAGAGCATGATCAAGCGCATAAACGCCCTCCCACGCCACGCCGAGATCTTCATTCCCTGACCGCACAGATGAACTGTCCGCCGAATGCAACGGAGCAGAATGGCTTTCTCGGCGTCTGAGCCAGCGTTCTGCTGATGCTACACTGCCCGGCTGAGCGCCTTGTTTGCCGTCTGCTCGATGTGTCGGAAAGCTCGACGGTATGATGGATATTCATGAGCGACTCCTTCTGCTCCAAAACAGGTGCATCCGTGAGCGATTTGTCGATCCCCTCCCAGCACAATTCTGCCAAGTACGAGTTTACGGAGTTACAAGGTCAGTACCTCGCTTCATCCACAGCTACACCAAACTGCACCGCGTCGCGCCCGCAGAGCTGGACATGGAGCGCTCCTTTCGTGTGACCCCACCGTCGGTCCATCGCATGGTCATCGAGTTCGAAAGGCGCGGCCTCATCGCACGTACACCTCGCAGAGCGCGCAGCATCCAACTGCTCATCCCAGAAGCTCTGCTCCCCGCGCTGCATTAGCTGCTGAGTCTGTTCGCGACGACTGATCAAAATCAGTGGGGGGAGGTACTAGCTGCGTCGTATCGGGATGGTAGTGTTCGATACGCCCTGCCGTCAATCAGCCAGCCCGGCGACAGCGATGGCGACGCGGATGGAACCAGAGGAAGTTCTACAGTGGGGGGAGGCCCAAGCAGCGGTTCACGTTAGGAATGCAAACCAGCGATGGTTGGGGTCTTCTGATAGCCGACGCGGATAACCGGGGAGTAACTGGCGGGTGCTGGAATCGAAGCGCATGACTTCGTTGCCGCAGACAAAGTAGTAGCTGCCATCGGACCAGGCCACCGCAGCATCGATTTCCTCTGCGAAAATGCCGGGAAACTCATCTGCCAGCGGTCGCGGATATCCGAGGTCAGCGCGATCTGCTTTCAGGTCGTAGCGAATGCATTCTGTTCCTTTGACAAAAATGATCTTGTCGTCTTCGCCAGGCAGAATGGCGGTGAGGTCTGCGGCCCAGACTCCGTGCCAGTGAGTCTTAAGATATTTGGGATAACCGGGGTCGACCTGATCGTGCTCGAGATCGAAGCGCACATAGCCGTTGCCGGAGAAAAAGAAGGCCTTTCCGCGCTTGGAGAAATACACCGCGTCGATTCCGATGACAGCGCTGAGCTGACCGGGGAAGACTCCCTTCCATCCGTCCTTGATCGCACGTGGAAAGCCCTCATCGAGGGTGCCGTGCTGGATATCGTAACGGGCATACTTGTCACCGACAAAACAGTACGCGTGCCGGGCATCGCGAACGGCGGCGCAGACATGCTCACGGTGCGGGCGGACGCGCAGCGTTTCTAGATCCAGGTCGTACGAAAAAAACGTCGCGCCATCCTCTTGGCACAGATGGAGGCGTACTTCTGCTCCCACTCGCGACAGATCGATGTCAACCAGTCCGAAGTTAGGTGCCGCAACTTCTTCGAGAAGGTAGCGATCAAAGGAGTGTTCGCCCTGGCTGTCTGCGGGCCACACCGGCTTCGTCCACGGTCGGTTGGCCAGCGGGCTGCTCGTCAACTCCCACAGCGGAGGGCCAATCTGTCTGTCTCCACGCGGCACACCTGGCGCACGAAATATCTGTCCCAGGTGTGGATCGCCGCTCAGGGCCACCACGCCAGAGATATCCTGTTCGGCCAGGAAACTCTGGAGTCGTTCCAGCTCCTTGGCACCGTCACGACGGAAGCACTCCCAGTCCCAATCGGAGCGGGCGGCGACCTCGGGCAGAACCTGCGAGCCAGACAGTAGGAGCTTGACTGGTGCCGTACTCTGCTTGAGCCCCTCAAGCAGCCACTGGAGCTGCCCATCGCCTAGAATGTGTTCCCGTTCCCGTCGGTAGAATCGCGAATCGAGCAGGAACAGCTCGACAGGTCCGCAGCGAACCCGGGAAAACACGCCGGGGAGAGACTCCGTTCCGTACTGCTTTTGTGCCCACATGCGACAGAAGCAGCGCAGCGAGCGATCCTTTTCGGAGTACCTCCCGTCTTTGTCATTGGGTCCGAAGTCGTGATCGTCCCAAATTCCCAGCGTAGGAATCCGACTGATCACCCGCCGCAGTGCATCACTGTTGCGATTGCGCAGGTGTGCCTGCATGAAGGTCGCTTCGCTGCGCCGATCTTCTTCGTCGGTGTAGCAGGTATCTCCGAGCATCAAGAAGAGGTCGGGAGAACTCGCTGCAATCGAGTCGAAGATCCGGAGATCGTGCCGCGAGTACTCTTTGTAACAGGAGCCGAACGCGATCCGTAGCGTGGTTGCGTCTTCGGCCACGCCCAGATGCAGGGGAATCCGCTCGCTCTCGCCGTGCTCGCTCCGAAAGGAATAGGAATACGCGACTCCGGCTTCCAGGCTGGCAACCTCAAACACGCTGCACAGCCACTGCGCCGCTTGCGGGGTCTGCTCGATCACCTGAACGGGACTGGTGCTGATGTCTTCGCGATAGATCAGCAGCGAAATCGGCGCGCTGCTGCGGGCCTGCACCCAGATGCGCGCTTCGGTCGGCGACACCTCGCCAAGCAGCGGTCCCGCCACCAGCGGACCTGTCGGTGCAGAGTTCCAGCCGTGAAGCTGTGCCATGGAATCAGACATCTCTAGAATCCCTCCAGTTTGGCAGGGCACACAGCCCTGGCCGGATCTTATCGCAATCGTCTATCGCGGTCGATACAGCAGACTCCCGATCGCATCGAGCCGTAGTTGTCCGAACTTGCGTATCCGCTTGCACGGTCTAGACCACCTCCAAACTAGACATCGCGTCGATCGGACTGGGTTCAAAGCACCCGCAAACGGCACTCGGTTTGCGCCGTGCAACTGAGCCGCGCAACTGCGCCGCGCAACGTCAGGCACATTCGCTCGCAACGCTGCCCGCCCGCCGTACTGGGTGCGATGCAAACAATCAGCCTTGTGCGGTGCCATGTGGAAGGGAGTTTTCTGATTTGGAACTCTAGGTTGGTAACCCAGGATGATTGAAACATGTCACGCTCTCTCGAGAGCAAGGAGCTGAAATGTGGACCCAGATCAAGAGCTGGACGGGTTTTGCAGCAACGCTGTTCGTGCTCGGGGGCGCAGGACGCGCCTCTGCGGCTCCGGTGCGGCCCTCGGTGCTGCTGATTTCGATCGATGGATTGCGACCCGACTACGTGCTGGAGGCGGACAAGCACGGCCTGAAGATTCCGAACCTGCGCCGACTGCGTGCGGAGGGAGCCTTTGCCACCGGCGTCCGCGGGGTCCTTCCTACGCTGACGTTTCCCAGTCACGCCACGCTGATGACCGGTGCATCGCCCCAGAAGCACGGCATTTATGCCAATACACCCTTCGACCCGTTGGGCAAGTTCGGGCTGCGCTGGAACTGGTACTTTGAAAACTTCAAGGTTGCGACGCTGTGGCAGGCGGCGGCGAAGGCGGGTCTGACCACGGCAAACGTACGCTGGCCGCTCAGCGTGGGGGCCCCCATCACCTGGAATCTCCCTCACATCTATTTCTATGGCGGGGCCGAGGATATGAAACTCTACCGGCTGCTGTCGACTCCGGGCTTGGCCGCGAAGCTGGAACAAGAGACCCGGCTGCCGTTTCCAGATACCAAAGACGACATGGTCGGCAACGACGAGCGCTTTGTCGACTACGCCGCGCAACTGCTCACGACGAAGCGTCCCGGGTTCATGACGGTGTACTTGTCGGGGCTGGACACGGTGCAGCACGAGACGGCCCCACTCAGTCCCGAGATGCTCGCGGTCTTGGAGCGCATCGACACGTCTGTGGGCACCCTGCGGGCCGCAGCAGAACGAATCGCAGGCAAGCGCGCGGTGATCTGCGTGGTGTCTGATCACGGCTTCATCAGCGCGGACAAGGATTTCAAGCTCCGGTTTGCGCTGCGGCAGGCGGGACTCATCGACTACGACAAGGACAACAATGTCACGGCGTGGCGGGCCTCGACGTATCTGTCGTATGGCAGTGGTTCCGTCATTCTGAACGATCCGAAAGACGACGCGTCGCGGGTCAAGGTGCGCGAGACCCTGGCGGCGCTGGCGGCAGATCCGCAGAACGGCATCGACGAAGTGATCGAGGAGGCGGAGATCCAGAAGCGCGGCGGCAATCCGAACGCGGCGTTCTTCGTCACCCTAAAGCCTGGCTATCGGATGCTGGGGGGTTCGACGCCTCCGCTTGTGGCAGCGGCCAAGCCGGGTGGCGCTCACGGGTTCGCCCCCACGCTAGCCGAGATGAACGCGGCCTTTTTCATCGTCGGTCCAGGAATCATGCCCGGACGCTCACTGGGCGAGATCGATCTGCGCGATGTCGCCCCCACGCTCGCCGAGCTGATGCGGGCCAAGCTGCCCGACGCCGAAGGCAAGCCGCTTCAACTCGGAGCGGAACCCAAGAATCGGCCCAGCGCACGTAGTCCCGGAAGCATGCGCACTCCGTGATGATCTCTGGATCGCAGCGGGCGTCTGAGCACAGGCCATGCGGCAGGTGTTGCATTTAGGATGAAAAGAAGCGGTGAATGGACGATGAACACGATGCAAAGAAGGCTGCTGGCCGGCTGCGTGCTGCTGGTCGTTCTCCCTGCTTGCCAGCATCAGCCGGAGTGGCGGCGGCGCGCGGACATCTTGCTCCGCGATTCAGCCTTTCCCCGGCCCAAAGCGCAGGAGCCCGCGTGCCTGACCGACACCATCTTGGCCGACGGAATTCGCGCCGCGGTGGCCAGCGCTGGGTTTGACCGCGTCGCGGACTTCGGTCCCCTGTATGGTGCCGGCTGCTCGTCGGCACCTGCGGGGGCTTGCGCTGCCTTGGTCAGGCGTACCGGCACGGACCAGTTCCCGCAGATCGACCTCTCGCTGATTGCCTTCAATCGGCCCGGCTGTCCGCAGCCCGTGGCCAAAGCGACTGTGGTGTTTGACCGAACGCATCCGAAGGGATTTGTTGCCAGGCATGACACACGGACCCTCGACATCACCAACATCCGGTTTCGCAAATGGGATGAGGCGCGATGGAACGGCGGGCGCTGGATCCTGGAAGGGGAAGGTGCGGCGGCGCAGGCGCACATCGTACCCGGAACGGAGAAGTCTTGGGATGCTCCCTTCAGCGCGGCCGAAGCGCTCGGACCCATGCCGCCGGCAGATGGAGGTAGCGGTCAGATCGACTTCCTCTCGCCATGGCCCGCCAGCGTCTTCAAGATGATGGTGGCCGCCTACGTGATGAAGTTGCTCGACCGCGGCCAGACGACCGACGGCATGCCGCTGAGCCTGGCAACGCCCATTGCGCTGCCCTCCCAAGAGCTGGTGGGGGCCTGTCCCAAAGAGCCGCAGACCCTGAGCCTGCGGCAAGCACTAGAAACGATGCTGCAGTGGAGCGGCAACTGTGCAACGGCCTCGCTCATTCGATTCCTGCACGCACACCAAGAGATCGTCCAGAGTCCGGAGGTCGATGACAAAGGCTTTCCCACCGCACCACCCACGAGCAGTCGGCCGAACGAGCTGCTTGCCGAGCTCGGTCTGTCCACGATGCAGATGAATCGAACCATCGCCCGCAGCGGCCGCTGGGGAAATGCCAACGATAACTACGATTCACGAACCGCCTCGGTCGCGCACAATCACATGACGTCGTGGGACACTGCGCGGCTGTTTTGGCTGCTTGATGATCTGCCTGCGGCCTTGCAGCCTGCCTGGGAAGTGGCCCCGGGGCGGCGTGTGATGACGAACTTTGTCTCGGATGCGCAGAAGGCAGTCCTGCGCGAGATCCTTCAGAACTCCTACTCTGGCTCAGGGCTGGCGGCCAACCGCACCTGCCCTGGTCCTTCGCCCCATCCCGAGATCCCTGGTCCCCCACCAGAGCTGGGAATTCCCGCCCGGCTGGCGAGCAAATGGCTCGATGGCAAGCGACTACACAGCCCCATCGGTGACTATCCTTATGCCCGGGTCGTGGACGACCTTCATCCCCAAACCGACTTCTTTCCGTACAGTACCGACCTGTCGCGCTGTCAGAAGTTTGCCGATGTGGAGTTCCTAAACAAGGCGGGGCTTACCAATGTGGCCGGCAGCAGCGTGGGCATCGTGCGCGGCCTTCCGGACTCGCGACACCGTGCTTCGCGCCACTATATCGTGAGCTTCTTCTCCACGTTGGGAACTCGCTACACCGACGAAGCGCGCCTCGCAGCGCTAGCGCTGCCCAAGGATCCTGCCGCCGCCCCCAGGATCTCGACCACCCAGACCCTTCCCAGGCTCGGTGCCACTCTGGACGCCTGGCTGGCGCTGTGGCTCGAGTAGCCTAGCGTGCCAAGCGTTGCTATTTCCCGGCGAACGCGGCGATCAGGTCTTTCGACAGCGCATCCAACGGCTCGAAGTCGCGGTTGGTGAGGAGGAGGAGGATCAAGTCCTTGTCGATCATTCGGATAATGTGGTTAGCGTAGCCGGGATTGTGGCCGGTATGGTGGACGATCCGCCCTAGCTGTGGATCGCTGTCCAGCATCCAGCCCATGCCGTACTGTGACAGCGTGCCGTTGTTCAGCCGCATGGGCTTGTAGGCTTCCTCTATGGCGGCCTTGGGGACCAGCTTCTCGGTATAAAGTACCCGGTCCCATTTCATCATGTCGCCGACGGTGGAGCTAACCCGGCCCGGCCCGTAGCGTCCGGCAAGGTAGGCCGAATAGGATGCGCTCGGCAGGCTGCTCGCGCGCACCAACTTGCCGGTCTTCTTGTTACGCACATAGCCCAGCGCGAAGCGCTCAATCCGATCCCAGTCAGCGGGGCTGCGTATGTCGGTGTCGATCATGCCCACGGGCTTGAATACATGATCGCGCACGAAGACGCCGAAGTCCTGCCCTGACAACTTCTCGACGATGCTGGCAATCAGTACATAACCGCCGTTGCAGTATTCGTACTTGTCGCCAGGCGCGAACTTTCGCTCGGCTTGTATTTCTTGTAGGCGGCGATGATGTCGGCGTTGTGGGCGAGCTTGGTCTTGTCCCAATGCGCGTCCATGATTTTCTCGTAGGGCGGCAAGCCGGACGTGTGGGTGAGCAGGTGGCGGATGGTGATGCCGGGATATGGCAGGCCGGGGATGTATTTCTCCAGCGCGTCGTCATAATCCAGCTTGCCCTGCTCCTTGAGCATCATCAGGGACATGGCTGTGAATTGCTTGGACAGCGAGGCGAGTTCGAAGATGCTGTCCGGGGTTATCGGCTTGGCCGCGGCCACATTGCGCAAGCCGTAGGCGTGTTCGAACACCGGCACGCCACGCTCGGCGACCAGGACCACGCCGCTGAGATCGGCGGCATAGCGCTCCAGGGCAGCGTTGATTTTGGCTGCGACCGGGGATTGCTCGGCGGCTGGTGCAACACCAACAACAAGAATCAGCGGGAGCAACACGCGGCAGAAGGCGAAGATCGCTCTCATCGGCTTGAGCCTCTTACGGTAGGGGGTCATTGTATCGCACCAGGCTTGATCAAGCCCTGCCTGGCGCGGCCACTTCTCATGCTGCCGAACCCGCTAAGGCTGCTTGCCGCCAGCCACCTGGCTTTCCGCTACATAAGGGATCGGCTTCGCCGTTCATAACGGGCCGTCAGTTGTCGTGCTCCTCACCATTGGTGAGCATGATGATTGCCGCCCGCGAGCCAGCGGTGATCCCGGCGCGGGCAGATCGCTTGCGATTCTGAGTCAACAATCAGTTAATATGACCGTCCAGGCTAACCCATGGTTGGCAATAGGAGGAACCGAGATGATCATCCGCATCCTGAAGTTAACCGTCGTCGCCAGTGTGTTCACTGCCGGGGGAGCTCTCGCGGACGGCAAGCCCGCCACCGAGGAGGTGCCCAGTAACTTCGGGGAAACTGTTACGGGGCCGCTGGAGAAGGACGTCGTCCGTAAGGCAATCGAGCAGCACATCAGCGAAGTGAAAAATTGCTACGAGCCCGAGTTGAAGAAGAACGAGCGCCTTGCGGGTCGAGTGCTGACGAGCTTCACCATTGGTAAGGACGGCAAGGTGACCGCACCCAAGGTGGAGCAGAGCACGCTCGGGAACCCGTCCGTCGAGAAATGCATCGTGGGCGCGGTCAGCCGCTGGGAGTTTCCGAAGCCTAAGGGTGACAAGGTCGTGGTGACCTTCCCCTTCGTTCTGCGATCAGCGGGTTAGCTGACGAAGCGGCTCGTGCGACCCGGAAGTTGTCGCTTCAGTGCAGGCGGAGAATTTTGAAGCCATCCCCTGTGTAACTCTCTGTGCTTGGCGGGCCGCTCCGAAGGGTTTGTCTATCGTGCCGCATATCTGTGCGGTTGAGAAGAAAGCCGGCTCTCTCTCCTCCAAATGCGGACAGACTCCTCTTGATATCTCAAGAGTCCGATCCCGCCTCAAGCAGCCTGCGTCGTAACAATTATCGAAGAAGCGATAGGCACCGCAGGTAAAGGACGCCTGCGTACCATTGGCAGTACCGAGAAAGCCGAGGTTGCGACGCAGACGGAGATGCCATCTCCCCCATCGTTGAGCGGCGTTTTCTGTGCTCAACTCATCCCTCGCAGACCGTCCGGCCAACCGGACCTCAAACGGCGAGCCAGATTTGTGACCAGCTAAATGCCGCGACGTGATACACTGAACTGGCAGATGGAGTCGGGAATAGAGCACTTTTCCCAAGTGCCGAACCTGCCAATCTATGACCCTGCCGATTCCCCCTATGAGTACATAGGAAACGATGAAAGTAGTCGAGCAATCTGGCCAGAAGAGAGGATAATCAAATGAAAACAGATAATCTATGGAAGCAGTATCTAAACGATCAACCATTAAGAAAAGCACTCATATTAGCGGACCTGTATTCATATGACATCGGAAATCAGATATTTCTCTTATGCTGTGATGACTATTTTAAAATACAAAAGGAATCACGATTTTTGATTATCGCCTATCTGTTTCTTATCCCTGATATTTCTCCATTACAGTTAAATGTCGAGAATTTGTCAAAAAAAGTGACCACAGAGAACGGAATTATGCAGAAATTCAATTACGAACTAAAGGATAAAACTTACGAGAAAGCACCAGTATTTTTTGTGGATGATACTCTAAAAAATCTATATGGCACGGTCTTATTGGACTTAACTAATGGTAATGGAGCAAATGTAATGACTTCCAAGTTGAGTTTT
>CALLYL010000456.1 GCA_937859535.1 uncultured Myxococcales bacterium | reverse complement strand
TCCCGTCGGCGGTCGGCTGGGCTCAGGCTCGCTTTGGTCTCTCGCTGTCGATCATTCCGTTGCGCCGCCTGATCGGTGCCCCTCTCGTCGGCTGATCGCCGCCCTCCAAATGAAAAACCCACCAATCGGCAACAACCGAGTGATGGGTTCTGGCTATCCGAGTCAATTTCAGTCTGTTTCGGCCAAAATCGGCCGATTTTGAGCCAAGGCGCCGCTTAGAAGTTCTTGTAGACGTTGCCCTTCGGCGCGCTCTCGTTGCTGACGTCGCCGTGAGCACCGACCTTCTTGCCGCCCGCTTCGCCAGAGACATCGCCACTGGCCTGCGCATGCACGCCCTTTTTGTCGACGGTGGCGTGCGCGTTGACGTCTTCGGTAATGGTCACTGGGCCAATCTTCTCTTGCGCAGTGGCACGAAGATCGCCATAGGCACGAGGTCCACCTGGGCCGACCGCAGCTCCGGCCCCAGCGTCTGCGTTGTACGCTACCGGGCCGGCCTTGCCATCGGCATGGACCTTGGCATCGACCCCAGCTTGTACGCCCGTCTTGTCCGCTGTCACGCCAGCCTTGGCGTCTCCACTCAGGTTGGTGTCGCCCACCTTCGCATCGGCGTGCCCACCCACTTCGGCATGCGCTTTCGGTCCATCCGGCCCCACCGAGGCTCCGGCTCCCGCGTCGGCATTGTAGGCCACAGGCCCGCTCTTGCCTTCCGCATGCGCCTTGGCCTCGACTCCGGCCGTCGTGCCCTTCTCGTCGGCATGCACCCCGGCTCCCACTTCCTCGGTCACCGTCGTGCCACCGATCTTCTGCTCTGCTTTCGCTCCGACGTGCGCATCCGCCGAGCCATGCACTCCCGTCTTATCCGCCGTCACGCCAGCCTTGGCATCTCCACTCACCGTCGCGTTGCCCACCTTCGCATCGGCGTGAGCTTCCGCCCCAGCATGAGCCTTGACGCCTTCCTTGCTGTCGGCCGTCACTCCGGCATCGGCACCCGCCTTGACATTGGCCGGACCGACCTTGCCCTCGGCAGTGGCTTTCACGCCAGCTTCGGCATGGCTGCCTTTTTCGTCGGCGTGAACCTTGGCCCCCGCCTCGGCCTTGACGTCCATCCCAGCGACCTTGGCCTGGGTCTTGGCATTGACGTTGGCATCCACCGAGCCCGTCGCGCCCTTTTCATCGACGCGACCCTTGGCTGCTGCATCGGCGTGAATGTCGACGGGACCGGCCTTGACATCCGCCTTGGCCGCAACCTCGCCTTGAGCGTGCGCTTTGACGCCATCTTTACCGACGGAAACTCCAGCATCAGCTTTCGCTTCGGCTTTGACCGGACCGGCTTCGGCTTTGGCATTGCCGCTGGCAGTGGCCTTGACCCCGTTCTTGTTGGCGACCGCATCCGCCGAGACGTGACCACTCACCGGCACGCCCGCGATGTTCTTCTTGAAGTCGCCTTCAACGTGCGCATGGACACCGTCCTTACCGACGGTGACTTCAGGCTTGAAGTTGTCGACTCCGGCCTTGCTGGCGGCCTTGGCCACGTCTTTGGTAGCGTCGGCGACAGCCTTGCCTGCGGCTTTCTCTGCCGTCTTGGCGGCATCCTTCGCAGCATCAGCGGCGGTCTTGGCGGCACCCTTCGCGGCGTCGGTGGCACTCTTGGCGGCACTCTTGGCGGCGTCGGTGGCACCCTTCGCGGCGCCCTTGGCGGCATCCGTCGCGCCCTTCGCAGCAGCCCCGGCACCACCCTTGGCAGCCGCAGCGGCTTGCTTGGCAGCGCCCGGCGATGCGGCACTCTTCGCCCCAGAGGAGTGCTTCGATCGTGGCGGCGTCGGGCCGGAGCCGTTGAGCGCAAGCCCTTCATGAACGATCTCGATCGTCTCGATCGCGATCTCGTTCTTGCTAGCATCCCAATCGGGCGCTTCCCACTTGCAAACCCACGCATTGGTGAACGTCCAGGTGGCGACGGCTTTTCCGCCAGGGCCCATCTGGATGACCGCCCCATCGAAGCGACGCAGATCGCCAGTGGTGTCGCTGATGTAGCGCTGACGCTTGCGCCACATCTCCGGTCCCGCCGCTCCCTGCTTCAGGACGATGTTGGGGTATTTGGTCCGTCCGACGAGCTTATGCTCGGCAGCGTTCCAACCACCTTCCGACATCGGCACCACTTCTGCCTCGGACTTGAGGCCGGTAGCGGAGCGGAAGTGAGCGAATCGTTCGCCCTCGATCTCGACGACGAAATAGTAGACGCCATACGCTTCCCTGCGCTGACCCGTTTTGGCCATTGCACTTACTCCCAGTTGAATCGATCTGGTTATCGGCGTCTGCTCGCAAAGGTGCTTGCACTACGCTGGTTCGACCACTCGATGAGGCCGTAAGGCCCGCTATTGGATGTAAAATACGTGAGAAAATTTACAAAATATTATCAGTTTATAGATGGCCACGCTGACCTGTTTCTCCGGTAGCTTGGGGTCGCGCACCTGGTCGCCTATAGTGGCTGGGTGTATGAGCGGGTACGTCAAGGAACGCCACATCGGCCCTCGACAAGGAATCTGCGATGACAGCACAGCGGCGGAGAGCCTACATAGTTTCCGATCTCCATTTGGGCGGAGCAGGACCGCAGGCGACGGGCGAGCGCGGCTTTCAGATCTGCACCCAGACCGCTGCTCTGGCCGAAATGATCGACCGACTGGCCCACGAGCAGCCGAGCGGACACCCGATCGAGCTTTGCATCAACGGCGACTTCGTCGATTTTCTGGCCGAGCCTGATACGGCGAGCGGTTCGAACGACCTCATTTGGACGCCGCTGCGTGACGACGCCAAG
This sequence comes from uncultured Myxococcales bacterium, assembly GCA_937859535.1. GTDB lineage: Bacteria > Myxococcota_A > Polyangia > Palsa-1104 > JAEUJZ01 > JAEUKA01. The sequence continues at coordinate 8,018 of CALLYL010000456.1, read as the reverse complement.
GTCGCCGAGCAGCTCCTTCTGACGGTGGTCTCTCGCTGCGCGGAGGTCTTTGCGGCATTACGACGGTTCGTCGAGCGCGGCCACAAACTGACGGTTCTCCTCGGAAACCACGACATCGAGCTGGCCTATCCGCGAGTGCGACAGCTTCTGCAGCGGCAGCTCGGAGTGTCCGATCAGGTCAGTTTGCGCTTCATCTACGACGGTGAAGCCTATGCGATCGGCGATGCGCTGGTTGAGCACGGCAACCGCTACGATGGCTGGAATGCGATCGACTACGACGCGCTACGACGGGTGTGCTCACTCCAGTCTCGCGGCCAGCCGATTCCATCCAACTTGCGGTTGCAACCTCCGGCGGGCAGTCAGTTGGTCGCTGCGGTGATGAACCCGATCAAGCGCAACTATCCGTTCATCGATCTGCTCAAGCCAGAGTCGACGGCAGCGGTGCCACTGCTCCTGGCGCTCGAGCCGGGCTCCCGCAAGTTGATTGCGCAGTTTGCCAAGCTGGCCGTAAAAGCGGGCGACCACAAGCTGACGTCCCCGTCGCTACCAACTCGGTCAGGGGATATCAGTGCCGCCCCCCAGACCGAGCGGACTTCCTTTGCTGGCGGCGATCTCGGCTTTCGCGGTGTGGGGACCGACGGAGACGGCGAGCTGCGAGCACTCCTTGGCGAGGCACTGGGAAGCGACCAGGCGAGTCTGTTCCTCTCGCTGCTTGCTCCGACCGCAGGCCCGGCGATGCGCGATGGAGGTTTCACGTCCCGAGGTCCGCTCCGAGGCGACATCGCGGCCAGACCGAGCGACAAGGAACGCTCCGGTGGCCGTGACTCGTTTTTTGCAGGCGGTCTGTCGTGGGCCAGGCTGATCCTGTCGTCGAGTAGCGATCCCGAGGGACGACTCAAAGCGCTGCGGATCGCGCTACGAGCGTTCTGCGATCCAACCCTGTTTGCGCTCGGCAAAGTGGAGCCCAAAGAGCCGCTGTATCGGGCCGCACAGGAACTGGGCCAGCTCGGGCCGTTTCGCTACATCGTGATGGGCCACACCCACTTGGCCCGAGATCTGCCGCTGTCGAATGGGGGACGCTATCTGAACAGCGGAACGTGGGCCGATCTGATGTGTGTGCCAGATGCGGTTTTTTCTGATGATCCCGGCGTCTCCGACGGTGCACTGAGACGACTGGTCGATGATATCGCCGAGCGTCGTTATGAGCGCCTGATCATGCAAAAGCCGACCTATGTGCGGTTGGAATTGCTCGACGACAAAGTTGTGAGTGCATCGGTTGAAACGTACCAAAGCGGAGCTCGGCTCTAATGCCCGACCGCCATGACCGCAGAGCACTCTCAGCGGCGGTGGCACGCGTCGAGGTGTCGACTGCGCAAGGTGAGCACAGAGGGACCGCGTTCCTCGTTGCCGAGCAGCATGCACTGACCGCACTGCATGTGGTCGCCGATCGCGGCGCTGCGGTCGTCGAGCCTCTTGGATTGATCACGCTGTGGTTCCCTTCCGGTGCCGTCACGGCAACTCTGGTTGCGCACGATCGCCATGCGGACTTTGCACTGCTTCGACTCGACGATAAACCCAACGGTGTCGAGGGAAAACCGATCACGCCCTTGCCGCTGTTACCGCTGACCGAGGAAGATCTCGGCGCAGAAACGGTTTCCTGGCTGTCGCTGGGCTTTCCCGAGGCACGGCCCGATGGGTTGTGGGTCAGTGGCCAGATCCGTTCGACGCTCAGCCACGTTGCTGGGAGCCCCGCCCTTCAGCTCTTTTCGGACGAAGCGGCGGCTGGTCGCGGTGCCCCGCTGGCCGGCCTATCAGGTGCGCCGGTATCGGTCGAGGGAGCGGTGGCGGGACTTTTGCGCTGGGCGACGCTCGACGAACAAGGCAACTCAGTGGCGGGCAGCGTGTTCGCCTGTCCCATCGAGGCCACATTTGCCAAGCTCGCCGAACAGGGCATCACCAGACCTGGGCCACGGTGTCCGTATCCTGGAATCGTTTCCTTCACCGCCGATCAAGGACCGCAGTTCTTTGGTCGCCGCACCGAGATCGCCTGGCTCGCAGAAAACATCCGTCGATACCGCCTGCTGTTGGTCATTGGCGCTTCGGGCTCCGGGAAGACCTCGCTGGTCCAAGCGGGTCTTTTGCCACAGCTCCACAGCGTGTATGCAACCCGACTGCTGCGGCCTGGCCCAGACGCGCTACCTTCTTTGGAATCGCTGGGCACGCTGCTTCAAGAGTCGGCGTCATCGCGGTTGGTGGTGATCATTGATCAGCTCGAAGAGCTCTTTTTGTCGAGCAAGCGAGCCGAGCAGCAGGAATTTCTGACCAAGGTGCTGGCCCTTGGAGAGCAACCGTCCGTGTCCGTGGTGTTGGTGCTGCGTGCCGATTTCTTCCCAGAGCTGATGGCGAGTCGCCTGTGGCCCATTGATCCGGCGCAACGGCTGGAAGTAGCGCCACTGTCCGGCGAGCGGCTGGTCGAGGCGATCGTGGAACCGGCGGCTCAGCAAGGGCTCCACGTCGAGTCGAGTCTGCTCGAAAGGCTGCGTAGTGAGGTCGCCGACGAACCGGGGGCGCTACCGCTGTTGCAAGAGACGCTGGTGCTGCTATGGGAGAGGCGAGAGGGACGACGACTGACGCTGCGGGCCTATGATGCGCTGGCGCAGCTTCTGGAACCATCGGTGCCGGGTGCACCACAGCTCGTGAGCGGGCTGGGCGCAGCGCTCACACTGCATGCCGAGGAAGTCCTGGCAGATCTGTCCCCTGGTGAGCAGCGTCTGTGTCGAAGAACCCTGCTGCGACTCACCCAGTTTGGCGAAGGACGACCGCATACCCGTCGCCAACAGCCGTGGTCCGCCCTGTTTGCGGCGGACGATGACTCGAAACAGACGGAGGCACTGCTGCAACGACTGGTTCGGGCACGGCTTATCACCACCAGCGTTGGGAAAGAACCAGGCTTTGACGAGCATCACGATAGCAAGGGGGAAGCCAAGCCCGGGCGCAGCGATGGAACGCAGGTGGTCCTCGTCGATCTGTCGCATGAAGTGATGCTGCGTGCCTGGCCCCGGTTACGACGTTGGTTGTCCGAGCTGCGGCAGGCCGAACGGGTGCGACGACGGCTGGAACTACAGGCTGATGAGCGGCTGCGGCTGGCGAGTCGCGGCGGCGGCCTGCTCGATGCAGTCGAAACGCGAGAAGCCGAGCAGTTCATGCTGGGTGCCGATGCCCACGAGCTGGGGGTCAGCGAAGCGGTTCGTCAACTGGTCAAAGAAAGCCGCGAGACCGTCGAGCGGACGGAGGCAGAAACGCGAGCGGCAGCGATTGAAAAGACCAAGCAGGCAATGCTGCTGGAACAAGAGCGAGCGACGGGAAAGGCCCGGTGGTGGCGAACGGTCGCGACGATGACCCTGCTATTGGCTGGCTCGGCGACAGGGCTGCTCCTGTGGGCGCTGCGAGAAAGACGCTGGGCCAATGTCCGAGAAGAACAGGCCAAACACTGGGCCGCGTCAGAGGCCGAAGCCCGCAAGCTGGCGACGGACAGACAGAAGCTGGCGACACTGCGATTTTTGGTCGCCCAGGCCCAAGTCCATCGTGACGATGCGCCGGATCTGGCGGTTCTTCTTGGGGTGGCAGCGGAACAACTGCAAAGCGGTGCCGATTCCGAGGGGCTTTTGCTTCAGCTTTTGCAGCGACGAGCTCCACTGACTCGCATCGTTCATACGGCGGGAACCCCGCTGCGCTCGCTTGCGCAGTCCCCCGATGGGACGCTGCTGGCCGCGGGCTTTCAAGATGGCATGGTGTGGCTGTTCGATGAAAAGTCCGGCCAACCGAAGCGAGCGGCGTGGCTCGGACATCAGGGTGAGACCTCGGCACTTGGCTTTTCCAGCGATGGAAAACGACTTTTTTCGGCGGGAACAGACAAGCTGCTCAAGGCCTGGAATGCCGAGCCCGGTGCATCGCTGGGACAACCAATTGGCACGCCGCTGAGCGGTCACACAACCGCAATTCGCTCGCTGGCAACAAGCCCTGACGGACGCACCGTGGCCACCGGCAGCGAGGACGGCACGATTCTACTGTGGGATCAAAAGACCGGGGAGCTAGCGGGTCCAGCACTTCGCGAACATCAGCGAGCGGTGATGGCGCTCAGCTATAGCCCTGACGGCAAACAACTGCTATCGGGGAGCGACGATCAGACGGCACGACTGTGGGATGCCAAAACGGCGCGACGACTTCAACTCCTCACCGGTGCCCCGAATACCGTGCGGTCGGTCGCTTTTGTCGGCAAGCTCGTGGCGGCGGGAGACTGGGAAGGGCACCTTCTGCTGTGGGACGCGTCGACCGGAAAGCAGCAAGGAAAACCGATCGGGGGACATCGTCTATCGGTGAGCGGGCTGGCGTTACCGAAGTCGGGTAACTTCCTGTTTTCATCGAGCTGGGATGGTGACATACGCAAATGGCGACCCGAGCTCGGACAGCCCGTCGGAGCACCTCTTCATGCTCGACAAGGAGCACTTCAGGCCCTGCTGCTCAGCCCGGACGGTCACTCGCTGTGGAGTGGCACAGAGGAAGGACGCCTGATCGAGTTGCAGGTTGACGAACGCTCGCCGCTGGAACGAGAGGCCCACGTCTTGGAAAGCGAGCTATCGAGCGTCTCGGTGAGCGCCGACGGCAAATTGCTGGCGGTCGGAGGCTGGGGCAATCAGATCGAACTGTGGCAAGCGAGGGACGAAGGACTCACTCGCGATCGAGTCCTGAGAGGACACCAAGGCAGCGTAAGCGCGGTGGCGCTATCTCCAGATGGCAAGCTGCTGGCCTCGGCAGATTTTCAAAAAACCGTAAAGCTGTGGGATTTACAAAACGACAGCGCCCGCACCCTCGTGCAAAGCGATGAATTGGTGAACACCCTCACCTTCTCGCCCGATGGTACGCGGTTGGCCATGGGTGGCTTTGACTCCGCCGTGCGGCTGTGGGATGTGCGCAGCGGTCAGGAGTCGCTGCCGACGATGCGCGGTCACGGCAGCGCGGTGTGGAGCACTGCGTTTTCTCTCGATGGCAAACGACTGTGCTCGGCCAGCCACGATCAGAGCCTCCGAGTCTGGGACTTGCAAAGCGGTCAGCTCGTCGGAAAGCCACTCGTCGGTCATCGCTATCCGGTGACCGGATGCCAGTTTCTGCCCGACGGGGAACGACTGCTCAGCAGCAGCGAAGACAAGTCGCTCCGCTTGTGGGATTTGGCGACGGGCAAGACCATCGGCGAGCCACTGCGTGGTCACAGCGGACGCATCAACCAGGTCGCAATCAGTCGCGATGGTCGGCGCGCCGCTTCGGTGAGTGAAGATCAGACGCTCCGCTTGTGGGATCTAACCACGCAGCAGGCAGTCGGTCCGGGCCTGCTTGGCCATGTTCGCTCCATCACCGCCATTGCCATGAGCCCAGACGGCCAAGTCGCATATACGGTCAGTCACGATGGCTCGCTGAGGGCCTGGGATTTGGCGGTGCAGTCCTGGGTACGCAAGGCCTGTCGCTTGGCTGGGCGGGACCTCAATCGAGAAGAACGGGAGCGATTCCTAGGGGATGTTCATCTGCCCGCGCTGTGCAACGTCCCAAAGTGACCGCCAGCGGACTCTCAATCGGTAGCGGCATCCAGCCCGGCAGCGTCGGGGTGTTCGGTCTCCGGACATGCGAGCGGATCATCCGGGGCAGCGTCAACCACACATGGAACCAGGGCTCGCACCGGTGGATTCGGGATTCCGTCTTCCCGCGTACACGCCCCGATTCCATACAGAGTCACCGATAACAGACAGATTCCTAAGAGCCTCATCGTGTCCCTCCCAGATCGAGCGGAATCGCCAGCCGCGCAAACACCGAACGCGGTGCGGCATAGGAACTCCCGACGAACGCATTGCCAATTCGATAGGCGTAGTGCGAATCAAACAGGTTGATGATGTCGATCGCCAACCGGGGTCGCAGCGGCAGCTTCTCAAAGGAATACTGAAGCGTCATGTCGAAGCGAATGTGCTGCGGCACAGTCTGATCGTTCGAAGGTCCGGTACGAAGTCCAGAGCCATACGTCGCCATCGCAGTCACCGACGCACCACTATGCTGCACCGTAAGTCCCGCGTTGGCAGTCCAGGTCTGCGCATGGTCCAGGGTCTGCCAAGACGTATCGGCAAGTTGCTCTGGAGCAAACAGAAACTTTGCGGATGAGATTCCTTGTCCTTGCGCAATCAGCCAGGTTGCATTGGCAAAACCGCTCAACCAGTCGCGAAAGACGATGTCCGCAGACAGCTCAACACCGACGGAACGGCCATGCTCAAAGTTGTAGGATCCGATGAGGTTTGTTGCACCAAGTGCAATGTTGTCAAACTGATGAAAGGAGTACTTTCCCCAGCCTGTTACAGAGAGCTTGAGCTTCTTCAAAATCCGCGCCGAAAGTCCTAGTTCTCCGTACAGCGCGGTCTCTGCCTTGATGTCATAGGGAACGCTCTCTGTCGGTGGAATCACACCGAGCACCCGCGCCGCATTGCCCAAATCCAGTGGCGGTGGTGGCTGAAACAGCACACCGACAAAAACTCGTCCGACCAAATCCTTTAGGAATGCCAGGGAGGCCCCAAGTCGCGGACTGATTCCCCACTGATCACTGGTCGTTCCGTCCGCCAACATCACATGTTGAAGATCGAAACGAACTCCGTACTGAATTCCCACCCGCCCCGATTCCCAGCGATCTTGCAGATACACCCCGCTGAGCAGAGCGCTGGTGCGGTCGGTTCCGCCTTCGGAAGAAGCAACTCCTCCACTGCCAGATTCATCATCGCGAACATACTGGGTGTAGTCGGTCGCACCCCGCAGATAGTTAAGTTGAGCTCCTGCTTTGATCAGGTGGTTGCCAACTTGCACCGCGTAGTGCATCACAGCACCACCATGATCAGCTCGACGGGTGACGTCGCTGACTATCGACCCCGGATCGGCCAGCGCTCCCAAGGCATGCGTCGGATCAGAGGCGAGCGCACCAAACGACATCTTGTAGTAAGGAGCAATCTGAAGCTGACCGCGCTTGCCAAAGGAGTGCAGCCACGACAGGGTCAAAAAGAGCTCGTGCTCTGTCTCTGTCGCATCGGTATCGTGTGGAACATAGGCGGGCGACTCATTGCCAAAGGAGTCCACCGGACGCACCAAGTCGGGACGCATCGGATCGAGCGGAACCACCGTTGGGTCGATCGGAATCTCGAAGCGATTCTTCGCGTAGTTTACAAACAGCTCGATGCGATCCTGACTGGTCGGTGCGTAGTCGAGCCGCGCAAACAGTCGCGCATTGTGTCCATCGTCATGCAGGATCGGCGTGATCGATGGCGGATCCAGCACGCGCTGTGACTGCATGAAGCTGCCACCGACAAAAAATGAAAACGGCCCACTCCCCCACGATAGATAGCCGCTCGATTCGATGGTCTGAAACGATCCGTAACGAAGCTGCACCAGGCCATCAAGGGAATTGGATCCTCGTCGGGTGTTGACATTTACGACTGCGGCCAGACGATTCCCAAACTCTGCTGGCATCCCTCCGGTAATCACTTCCAGCGAGTCAATCAACCGCACCGGAAGCGACTGCGCAAACAGGTTACCCACCGAATCAGGAATCGGAATGCCATCGATCTGATACTGAATGTTGGAGTGATTACCACGAGAGTAAACATTCCCAAAAGCGTCTTGCACAAAGCCCGGCTGTGTCGTCACGACCTCGGTAATCGGGCGGTCTTCTCCTTTGGGCAGCGACTTTAACGTCTCTCTGCTGAGGGTTGATACCGATCCGACGGCACGGGTTGGCTGAGCGATCTCTCGCTGCTCCACAATGACCGAAACTGCATTGTTGGCGACGCAGAAAAGCTCCACTTCGCTGGTGCTAGAGGAGCTAGCCTGGACTCTCTGCTTCGACTCTGTCCGGCCCTGTGCTTTGGCTCTTAGCTCGTAGTCTCCAAAGGGAATTCCAAAAAATGAAAAGGTGCCATCTGCTGCGGTCGTGCTCTCGC
>CALLYL010000455.1 GCA_937859535.1 uncultured Myxococcales bacterium | reverse complement strand
GGTCGCAGAAGCAACTGGCGGAGCGAGCTGGTTTGTCTGCCAAGCACATTGCGCGAATCGAACACGGAGTGGAGCCAGGAGCCAGCGCGCTCGCATCTCTTCTTGGTGTCAGCGAGCTGGGGCTCCTGCCCACGCAGCGCGTCGAGCCGCTGGACCTTCCGGCAACGGCTCCCAACTGGTGGATCGCGCCGGACTATCTGCCGCTGCGTATGCTTCATGACCTGCGACGACAGCTTCAAGGGAGCGGCGGGGCGCTGGTTCAAACCTCGCTCTACTTGGATCATCAAAGCGCAGAGGAGTTTCTGGCTTGTGTGCAGCGGCCAGACTACTTGCATGCCTATCGACAGCTCCTTCCACTGGATGCTGCGGTGAAGCACATCAAGGAGTGTGTCCGCAGTGCTGGGGTGGACGTGATCGCACTGGGGCCTGGTGATGGAATCCTTGAGACTCAGCTTGTCGAGAAGATCGCTTCAGACGCGAAAAATGACATCCGCTTCTACCTACTAGATATCAGTCATCCCCTGCTCTCGATGGCGTTTCGTCATGCTGAGGACACCTTCGCCAGCAAGCGCGGCGTCTTTGTCTGCGCGATGCACGGCAACTTTTTCCATCTCTCACGATATCCGCAGCTTCACTATCGTCCGACCCAGGCGCATCGTAGACGCCTCTATACGATGCTTGGGTTCACGTTTGCCAACTTGGAGAATGAGCGACACTTTTTGCAGCAGTCTCTAAGCGGCGCGGCAGAGGGCGATCTACTTCTTGTTGACCTGAACCTCGCTCAAGGTGCGCCCGATGATGTGGAGACACTCCGAAAGAAGGAGCCGAGTCTTTCAAACGGGGCTCTTGATGACATCATGGCCCGATGGCTGAGCGGGCCCATTCGCCGCTATGCGGAGGACGTGACCAAGGTGGATACGTTCGTCCGGCTCGACCCCTACTGTCCGATTCCCGGTAGCTACGCGCTAGAGTTTGTGGCGAGCTGCCACTTGGGCAAAACCCAGCGTAAGGAGTTCGCCCTGGTTCATGCTCGCCGGTATCAGGTGGAACCGCTATCTGGGGCCCTGCGCAGCATCGGCTGGGCTACCGTCGCGGCGCTCAAGTTCGGAGGTACGTCACGGGAGCCGACCCACGCACTGATGCTGTTTCAGAGAATGCGGAGGTAGTGAACCCAGAATGGTGGCGACGCTGTTGCATGGGACGTGAGCTTTCCGACGGAATCGCTCCTCGTAGTGAACGCCGTGTTTGTGACCAGCAGTGCCCGCAGTATCGTCTCTGCCCGTGAGCATCCACCCTGGCCCATGAGCCAACGACTAGTCTTAATAATCTCTTGCAGCCCCCTCGTTTGGAGCTTGTCGACGGGGAATCGTTGAACCGGCGGTCTCCCATGATGGTTGGCACGGTGCGTGCTAATTCAAACTGTGGGCTACATCGCCTTTCAACCGTGATGGCTCGCGTCGAAGTAAAGAGATGACCATCTGGAAGCGTGGAGTTTAGCATGGTCACATGGCTGACCGGCAGGCCCCTAACCGGGCCCAACTGCGGAAGATCCTACAGGCATTTTCGCCAAGTGGGTTCGAGGCCTTTCTACTCGACTACCTGCCCGAGGTCCACAGACGGCTCAGTACAGGAATGGACAAAACCAAGCAGGTCAACCTGTGTTTCGAGCTGTGTGACAACGAGCAGGTCTGGGCTGCGCTGTGTGAGGCCGCTCCACTGATGGATGAGGCAGCACGGGGTCTTACACGACAGTCTGATCCTTCCGCCACACAGGTATCAGATTCAACAATGATCGTACTTCCCTGTCCCAATGAGAGATTTATCGGACGGCGGGACGCACTTGATGACGTGCATCGGCTGTTGTCTAAGCATCGAGCAGTTGCAATCGCTGGATTGGGGGGCGTTGGTAAGAGCAGTTTGATGCTGCAATACGCCTACGAGCAATCGGAGCGGAAGCATTACTCCTTGGTCTTCTGGATGCTCGCTACGGATGCGGGCGCGGTCGAACACGGACTCCTAGAGTTAGGTCAGTACCTGCGCGCACAAGGGCGGGCGGACGCTATGCCATCCGAGCGCGAGCCTGCTCAGGTGCGACGCTGGGTATTGGCATGGCTCAATCGAGAGAGAAACTGGCTGATTCTCTGGGACAACGCAGATGATCTGGATTCGCTGCGACAGCTCGTTCCGAATCGGCGGCAGGGGTTTCTGCTTTGTACGACCCGTTCGCCTGACCCGCAGGCACTTGGAATGTATCCATATCGCTTGCATGAGCTGCTTCCTGACGAGGCGGTAGCACTCCTGGAAGAGAGAAGTGGTCGCAGCACAGAGTCACCACAGGAGCGAGTTGCAGCGGAGACGCTCGCCAGCACGCTCGGATATCTCCCGTTGGCGCTGGAACAAGCCGGGGCGTACATCGCACGCCATGACTGTACGTTTTCCAGTTATCTCAAGCGGTATCAGCGACAAAGACTGGATCTGTTTCCACAGGGGCACGATCGAGCCTCGGTGCATACGGTCTGGTCGCTCAGCTTCAATCAGGTTGCAGCGGAGTGCGAAGCCGCCGCAGACCTGCTACGAGTCAGTGCCTTCTGGTCCCCCGATTTCATTCCCGATCGACTGGTGATAGAGGGAGCCAGTGCTGGACTACTTGGGGAGCATCTACAACATGCGGTCGCAGGAGAGGAGCCTGATTTGGATGCGATCTTTGGACCGCTCCTGCGGCATTCCCTGATACGAAGACATGCCGACCGCAAGGGGTACAGCGTTCACCGCTTGGTACAGACGTTCGTCTGTCATGGACTTGGTGCCGAACAAGAAATGAGATGGGCAACGCGAGCGGCACTCACTCTCCACGCAGCCTTCCCGAAGACCGTGTCGTTTACGAACTGGGCCGTCTGCCAAGAGATGGTCCCAAGTACCGAGGAATTTTGCGGGCACTGCGTCCGATTGGGACTGGCGATGCCAGAGATTGCCAGACTCCTCACGGGAGCGGCAGTCTTTCTAAAGGAACAGGCAAGTTTTCAGCGCGCCATGCCGCTCGTCCGTCAAGCGCTGCACATCTGGCAGCAAGTGCTTGGAAATGCGGACCCGGATACGGTCGAGTCGTTGACGGGGGTGGCCTCTTTGCTCTACGAGCTGGGCAAACCGCAGGAGGCGGAGCCACTACTCCGTCGTGCCTTGCAAATCCAAGAGCGGACGCTGGGACCAGCTCATCCAGACACTGCGCAGGCCCTAAACAACCTGGCACTCCTCCTTCACGAACAAGGACAATTGCCGGAGGCAGAAGA
>CALLYL010000454.1 GCA_937859535.1 uncultured Myxococcales bacterium | reverse complement strand
TTGGCTGATGAAATCCGAACCCGATGAAGTGAGCATCGACGACCTGATGGCGGCGCCGCAGCACACCATGCCGTGGTTCGGCGTGCGCAACTACCAGGCGCGCAACTTCATGCGCGATGGCATGCGGCCGGGCGATGGCGTGCTGTTTTATCATTCCAGCTGCCCGCAACCGGGTGTGGCGGGCGTGGCCGAAGTGGCCAGCGGCGCGTATCCCGATCACAGCCAGTTTGAAGAGGGTGGCAAGTATTTCGATCCGAAGGCGACCCCTGAACAGCCGCGCTGGATCAGCGTCGATGTGCGGGGCGTGAAGAAGACGGAGTTGCTGCCCCTGTCCGAGATGCGCCAGATGCCGGAGCTGGAAGACATGCTGCTGCTCAAGAAGGGCAGCCGGCTGTCCATCACGCCGGTGACGCCGGCGCAATGGAAGGTGATTACAAGCAAGCTACAGGCTTGACGGTGCTTCAGGCTGCGCGCGCCTTGGTGGGCGGCGTGGCCATGATGCGGCTCTTGTACGACCATGCCAGCAGCGCGATGGCGACAAGCGTCGCGCTTGCACAGCCCCGTGGAGTGACCAGGAAGTCTGGCAGATAGTTGCTGAGCAGAGAAGTTCGCATGACACACTCCTTCTAGACGGTCAGTGACTTAAAACACGCGTTCGCAAACGCAACGGCCCAGGTCCCAGGTGATGCCAGCGAAGGGAAACAACCCCTTGGCTGCCGACAACTTGATCACCAAGTCACGGCTGTTCTTGCAGGAACGAACGTCCGTGATGCCGTTCCGCCTGAGTTCATCCTTATTTTCCTGCATGAAGACGGTCATCTGGCTGTAGAGTGGATGACCAGTCCACTGGATGCAGCTCAGCTTCGCGGGAACGACCGCACGCACCACGGGGCGGATGGCGTCACCGGCCCGGTCCCACAGGGACTTCGCCGAAACGGTACGTGCCGTCATCAGGAACACGAACAGCGTCGCGACATGAACATATCTGGGCATGGCTTCTGGCCTTTCTTGAAGGACAAGCAAAGGCAAAAACGGTGCCATGCACATGCGCCGCACCGGATGAAGCGACGCTTTACGGGGCACAGCGTCGGATGAGGTGGTGACACGGTCGCGGTGAGATTGGCAGAAGGGACGGCAACAGCGCGTATGGCGGTTGTTCCAAAAAGGCCAACCCCGGGCCTGTCGCTTGGCTCAGGATGGCCAACGCTCGGCTTCAGATCAGGATTCTTCGATACCTGCGGGCACGTCCGCGTGCGCGCCGCCATCTTCTTCTTCGCCCCGTTCGAGCCGGCGGTCGATGGCCTTGCGATGCACCCCAAGCAGGCGTGCGGCAGCGCTTTTGTTCCCATTCGACGCGCGCACCGCTTCGCTGATCAGACAGTCCTGCATCGTTTCTAGCTTGTTCTGTATCGGCAAGCGCAAGATGGCGCGCGAAAGCGCGGGGAGTGTCCCATCGAGCGCAGATTCGTCTAGGGCACCGAGTCGCCGCAAGCTCTCTGGCGTGATCAGATCCTCTTCACAGAACACGGCCACCCGGTCGATCAAGTTGCGCAGCTGACGCACGTTGCCTGGCCAGCTTGAAAGCGTGAGCGCGTCAACGGCTTCCGTTGTGAATCGCAGCGGGCGCGGCTGCTGTTTTAAGAAATGTGACAGCAGAGCTGGAATGTCATCCTTTCGCTCGTCGAGCGCTGGCACTCGGACAGATAGGACTTCAATGCGGTAATACAGATCCTCGCGAAACAGCCGCTGTTTGACGCGATCGCGCAAATCGGCGTGTGTCGCAGCAACGATGCGTCCAGCGAATTTCTTCTCCGTCGTCGACCCAACCGAGTAGAAGCGCCCGGTCTCCAAGACCCGCAGGAGCTTGGCTTGCAGCGGCAGCGGCAGCTCCGCGATTTCGTCCAAGAATAGGGTGCCCTGCCGGGCCGCCGCCAAGTATCCCTCTTTGTGGTCAGCCCCAGTGAAGCTGCCGCGTTCGTGACCGAACAGCATGGACTCCATCAGGGAGTCAGGAATGGCGCCGCAGTTGAGATCGAGCAGGGGTTCAGCCGGGTGTGCTCCCAGGCGATGGATCGCCCGCACCACTAGCTCTTTGCCAGCGCCCGTCGGTCCATGGACCAGAACAGGTCGATCCGACAGAGCTACACGCTGGATGACATGCAGCAGTTGCTGCATCGCGGGGGAGGCACCGATCAGTCCCAGCGGTATCGTGTCGGGACTACAGCGCGCGCGCAGCTCACGCACCTCTTGTTCCAATTTACCGCGGGTGCGCAGCGCCTGGAGAATGGGAATCACCAGCTCGTCACACAGATCGTCCTTGAGGATGTAGTCGTAGGCGCCGACGCGCATTGCGGCGCGGATTTTGCCCATCTCGTTGGCGGCGGTGACGACGATCGGAATCACACTGCCGTGGGCGCGCAGCTCGCTGACCAACGTCAGGCCATCCTGATTTCCGATATTCGTGCTCAATCGAATGTCGATGAGCGCAACATCGATGGGGTGGCGACTCAGCTGCTGACGCGCTTCTTCTAAGCTGCCCGCTTCGTGTTGCACAAGGTCAGGCATCACGTGCAAGATGTCGCTCAGAATGCGCCGCGCACTGCGCTGATCATCCACAATGAGGACGTTCACGGGGCCTCCGCAGCCGGGGAAACTTGCTCCACGACGCAGTTCATAGGGATCTGAATGCGAAAGCAGGTCTGTTCTGATTCGCGGTGAAACGTAAGTCCCCAACCAAAAGAGCGCGCAATCCGCAGTGAGATGGCGAGCCCGAGCCCGAGGCCGCTGCCGCCCTGATGCATGGTGACCCAGGGATCGAAGAGGCACGCGGCGATGTTTTCCGGAATGCCAGGGCCACTGTCCCAGACCTCTAGCAGGACACCGCCTGATTGCACTCGGTCCCTGACACCGATGCTGCCATCGATGCCGGCCGCCTGGGCTGCGTTCCGCAATAGATTGGCCAGCAGTTGCAGCAGCGAATCGGGATCGGCCAGGACAGTCAGTCCTTCCGTCACCTCGATCGAAACGCGCAGCCGCTGCTCGCATACTGCTTCTTGGAGCAGATCGAGCGCGCGATGCAGGGGGCCGTGCAGCGAAACCATTGCGAGCTGGCCCTCCGGAAGCTTGACCCGGCGTAGGGTCTCCAGCATGCGCTCCAGCCGCTCGACCTCTTCGCGACCGATTTCGATATCTTGCGGGTCCAGGGGTTCGCCGCCAGCGCCGCGCTTGAGCAAGAAGCGGAAGAAGTTCAGCGGGTAGCGGATCTCGTGTGAGATCTCGGCACCGAGCAGACCGAGTGCCAGGCGCTTCTCGTCCTGTGTCGCTGCCACTTGAATCCGACGAAACTCATCGTTCTGGTCGAGTACTGCGAGGTTGTGCAGCGCCAGCGCACTGATGCTGGCAACCGTTTCCAGCAGCGCCAGATCTTCAGTGGTGTACAGCTCCCCATTGCGCTTGGGGCCCAGGATAAGCACCCCCAGGAGTTCACGGTGCGAACGCATCGGCAAGAGGACATGCCGCGTATGCGGGCCTTCCTGTGTATACACGCGCTGTCCTTGGGCGAGCTGTTCGCTGGCGTGATCGGGCAGGCTCGCCCATCCCGCCAGTGCGCGTGGATCCAGTACACGGACGCTGCCCACCGGCAGGGAGCGCTGAACAATGGCAGTCACGCTCTCCAGTAGCGCGCCTTTGTCGCGCAGCACCGCAAGCTGATCCCCAAGCTGTTCTACTGTCGGACGAAAGTGCGCGGCAGCGGGGAAAATCCACGCGTGCAGCAGCCGATGGCCCAGCGCCACAAAAGCAACCAACCACCCGGTCCCGAGAACAACTGCAAGCAGCAGCGTCGGTCGCGTGACACTTGGGAGGATGCTGTACGCCAGCAAGACAACGAGCAGGCTCGTAATGAGCGCCGACAGCAAGAGCGGCACAATCAATACCTGCCGATTCATCACGTAGGGTGTCGCAAGGAGGTTGTAGCGGATCAGCGCATAACCAATCGACAGCGGAATGCAGAGCACAATAAACGGGACGATGAGATGAAACACTCTACTGCCCAGGATCGTGCTGAGCAGCAGCGCCAGCGCTGCGAGGACCGGGACCAAAGACAATCCCCAAGCGGCAGCGACCAACTCATCGCGCGCATGGCCTGTGCTGCCGCGGATGCGCAGGATCATAGATAGCGCCAGCACCAAGATGAGTGAAGCACCCGAGGTGGGCAGTGGCCTGCGCAGCGGGTAGGTGTTGACGCCAAATGCCGGCAGAATCGCGAGCGCGGCAGCCCACATCACGCCGACCACGAAGAGCACAGCAAGCAGACCGCGAAATAGGCCGCGGTGGCGCTCTGGCGGCGCAGGGAACGCATAGGCCAGCGCTGCGAAGCTGACCGGTACCCAGACACTTGACACCGCAAACGCCGGAACCAGCCGCGCCGTCGAGTGGTAGTCGAAAAACGTCATCATGAAGACGAATGTACCGACGCTGAAAAATGCATAGGCGCGGCCCCCGCTGCGCTTGCTTGAAATGAGCAGCACCAACAACCCGGAGTACAGGATGAACCACGCCGCGAGCGCGTACATCGCGTAGAAAAAGGATATCGTCGAGCCGTCCATGTGACGAACCGGCAACTGCACAAGCAGGTCTGCCGCCTTGCTGCGAAACAGGACGTGGGCAAGGGCTGACTCTGTGCCGTGGTGAGATCGGAGAATATTCTGCAACCGATGCGTAGGCATATCGCCGTAGCGGATGTGCGCGCCTAGCTGCAAGCCGTCCACTGCGATCACCGCGTGCGAGGGCGAAATCCGCGGCCCTCCCCAACTGGGCAGCGACAGCGTAGACACGTTGCCGAAAGGATCCACCAGCAGCGTTGGGAACGGTGTACCGATGGCTCGCAGCGCCGTCGTCGCGGTCAGCGCAGTATACAGCACAGCGCCCACCAGAAGGACCCCGCAGATCGCAAGCGGGCCGCGAACACCCCGCAGACTAGCGGGAAGGGAGGCGAACGGTCGCGGATTCGGGTGCATGGGGGCGGACAGGATACGCACATTCTACGAGCACGGTTGCAAGAACCATCCCGGCCAGCTCGGCTTGTGGTGAGGATTCTGGCAGCAGCGCAAGATCCAATGCCGCCGCGCGCTCGTCGAGCCAGTCTGCGAGCCGCGTGAAGCCTGCGGCGCGTGCCTCGCTGGACCCCTGTCGTGCCAGCCGGGGGGCTGCACGTGCCACACCGACCGCTGGGAGTCCCAGCGCGTCCGGAATGCTGATGCCGCGCGTCTCCTGATCCTCCTTCACGTCGTGATAGTCATCCACGCACTGAAGGCTTAGCAGCAGGAGGTTGTGCGCGCGACGAAACGCCGACGCACGTCGCCCCGCTCCGCAGGCATGCAACAGAACCTCGGCGGTGGTGCCGATCCATCGCAATTTCAGGAGAAGGATGCGTCCATAGCTGTTAGGAGAAAGCTCTCTCTCCGTACATGCTGCCTGCTCCAACGTCACGCCGCGGTGCCAGGCAGTCACGGCGGCGCGCAGAGCCTTCTCACATGACCGCGGCGCACCCGTTGCTGCGATGAGCGTCTGGCGCCACTTCCGCAGAAATAGCTGCCGCAGCGCTCGCAAGTCCGGTGTGTCTGCCACCTGCCCATCGGCCAGGCGATCACAGAGCAAGCCGAAGAAGCCCGCGCAACAGTGAGCGCGCCGAAAGCGCGCAAGCATCTCAGGGGAGAGCGGGCGACCGCTGGCAGCAGCGACAGCCTCTGCTGCGAAGCCGGGCAGGTCGCGATTGGGGCTGAGATGAATGAAGCCTTCCCAGAGGTCCCCGGCACGCGCGACCAATCCCAACTGATGCGGCAGCATCGCAGCGACGTCGTGCAGGGAAGACGGAAATTCTGCGATCAACGTCTTGTAGGAGGCGTCGACCCCTTCCCAATGGGTATGCGATTCATCCATGCCGGTGTCGGGCAACACAGCGTGCGGTTACCAATCAAAGAGATCCTTCCCACCCGTATTCGGACTCCATGGTCTGAGCGCCCTGCAATTCTGATCGTAGCGCATACAGACCACCAAAGCCTCCCAGTGCTGATCAGAAAATTGTGGAACGTTGCCGTCGAAGAATTCCCTTGCAACCCAGGTCTTAAACCCCGTCATCCCAGCGTCGTTCATGCTCGCATTGGCTGCGCAGTGCTGGAATTTTTTGATCCGCTCCCGCACCGCCGTGCGTTCAGCCTCTGCATCTGGGCCGGTTTTAGTCGGATCGTTCGCGAACAGTTTCATGTACAGTGTCAATAGATCCGGGCCAGCATCGATTCGCGGGCCATTCTCGTTGATAATCTTCATGGATGTCTCCTGGCGGAAGGGTAATCAAACTAGAGCATAAAATGCCAGCGCTATCGTCCAGCCACAGACCGTGTCACCATGTGATGAGTTTTCCGTATGTAGCAGCGGTTCCCTTTTCAGACTTCTTGCGGTACCCACGCTAGGTTCCGTCGGGCAACCGGGCTGGCGCTCATGTTGATTCTGCTGCTTGCGGGCGGCTGCCCCAAAATGCTGTTGCGGGCGCGGTCTCCGCTGAGGTGGTTGGCGATACTGTCGGCGTTTTCGCCGGAAGATGCGCGTGACCTTCCCTCGAAAAAGTGGACAGGTTGGTTACATGCTTGAGATCGCTACAGG
>CALLYL010000453.1 GCA_937859535.1 uncultured Myxococcales bacterium | reverse complement strand
GGACGATTTGCATTCGCTCCGTTTCGCCGATCTGTTCATAGATCCGGAGTGCCTGCATTAATCGACCCGAAGCCTCATGCTCCTCTCCAATCCTTCGGTTCAACTCGTGGGTGCGCTCAAGCGCCAGCGGTTCATTGGGCGATAGATCCAGTACTCTCCCATAGAACGTCAACAGGTCTGTTGCATTCGTGCCAGCTCGTTCCAGTTCTTCGCCACGTAGCAGTAGTGCACGTAACAGCGGATAGCGAGCGGCATCCTCATCCCATCGATAGGCGTGTTCAAGTTCCTCGACAGCAGTCTGCAGTTTGCCCTGCTCCTGTAAAATCTCGCCAATGCGAAGTCTGGCTTTTAGGTGATTTGGATTAGCATTCAATGCCTTACGAAGCTGTTCGAGTGCATCGTCTAAGCGACCGTTTCGATAGTATGCATCAGCACTGCGATATAAGGAATCAGCAAGTGGAACTATTCGATCGAGTTCTTCCTTAGCTCGGCTAAGCGGCTTGTTTTGAAAGACCCAAAGCCGAAGCATTTCAACGGGGAATCGATAGCCATCCGCAGTACGACTGAGCATTTCCCATTGGACAAGTAGGTCCGGGGCTAGTTCTAACTCCCGAGTAAGAATGCGTATGCCGTGCCCCTGTAAAAGCTGCATCACATCTTCCGTACGTACCGTACGGCGTTCCTCTGTTCCCTCAGCGATCGCCGCAAATATGAGACGTTCTGCCGGAGGCAATCCATCCCAAATCCATTCGAAGACGTGCTCGCCTTGCTCCAAGGCTTGAGCCAAGGCCGCATCAACATCCGTACTGTCGACCAGTGGCGTAGATGAGCCAGGTAGACTGCTGCGGTAGGAGCGTTCCCAAATAACTTGGCAGAGCAACTGTGTGAGGTATGGGTGCCCCGCTGTCCAATCCATGACACGAGCGACGGCAGACTCCGAGAACCTTAGGCTGCCCTGGGTTTGCGCCAACGTAATTAGGGAGCGGGCGCTCGACTCATCGAGGACCGATAATCTTTTGAGGTGAGCCCCCTTAAACGTGGCCTTGACCTTAATGGACAGGTCTTCGGCCTTTCTTCCGATTACGAAGACGAAGCCCAGTCTAGGCTCCGACGCCATCAGTTGACGAAGATACGGAAAAAATGCTCGAGCTGCCATTGAGGCCGGTAACTGCTCCTCGGCCGCTACATCAAGCACGTCAAACTCATCAAGGAGCAGCACCGGTCGACGGTCATCGGACAAATGGCGGTAAAGACTCGGGAGAAAGGTAGATTGAAAGTGGTCACCGTCATCATCGAATTCATCGGCTGACGGCACTGGAATTCCAACTTGTCGCGCGATCGTCGAAGCCCACTCAAACAGCACCCGCGATAGCGGCTTCTTGGCGCGGTCCATTAAGTCGAAATAGACTAGGACGAATCCATGTGATGGTAGTCGCCTCTGGAGTTGCAACAGGATCGAGGTCTTGCCGATCCGCCGCTGCCCCGCCAGCACTACGGCGTTTTGATCTGGGGAACGTAAGGTACTGACAACATGCTCAAAGACGTCATCGCGACCAAAGAAGCCATGATCCTGGCCAAGCGCTCGACCTGCAACATATGGATTTAATAGTGGGGCCATGGGAGTTTCGACCGTTAGACGGCTAAAGCACACCTTAGCCTAAAGTCGCTCAAAAGAGGGGTCAGTTTTCATTTTCACAGGTCACCGTTAGTCCTTGCCACATCTTTCCCGTGAGTCACTGAATCGTTGGCAAGTATGGCTCTGTTTGCTTATTTATTGATGAGTTGGCTATTGATAGAGATCTGCCGCCTGCGTCATCCAGACAGCCACTAGCTAGCTAGGCTGGTTCACGCGAATCTCGAAGGAGCAGAGCTGACAAGCGCCGATCTGCGGGAAAGCAGTCTGTTCATGACCAATGTACGTCGAGCGAAGCTGTCCGGTGCAATGCTACGTGAAGCCGACTTGACAGGGGCTGATCTGGAAGATGCCAGGCTCGATCATTCCAGTGGCACGGGTGTTAGAGCCGCTCGCGCTTGGCTTCGTGGAGTGACCTGGGATGAATCGGTGCTGCATTGGCACCCGGACAGTACACCTCACGCCGAGTTCCTTGCCGAGCAGCGAGCCTGTGTGTTGGCCGATGAGGAGAGCGCCGATGAGTCAGCAATTCTCTCGATCGATTCCGATCACAATCAGGCAGGATAGGGCCGACCGATGTCTTCTTCTTCCACTACTGCGGCTCTCCGAAAGCTGCTAAACGAAATTCTGCGTACACCGGCAGATCTCGATGCGTTCTGCGTCGACCACTTTCCCTCTGTCTATCGGCGATTCGCTGGGGGAATGGACCGGACAGAGCGGGTTAGCTTGCTGCTGACCGTTGGTGACTCTGACGAAATCTTGGCCTGGCTTCGTTCCGACTATGCTGGGGCGTACGAGCAGCACAAGTACCTGCTTCCGGTCGAAGAACAAAGAGGTGTGCAGGCACCCGCTCCCAGCTTGACTCCGGTGACCGTGGCCAGACCGATGTTGCCGAGGGTTCATCGGGAGTCTGCCGAGCGGCCCACGCTAACGGTCCTGGTCGATAAAAGCTTGCTGGGCCAACTGACGATTCGCTATTCACTCGCTGATGATGATCAAGCGGTGCAAGTCGGCCCGATTGATTGGGAATCGCTTTGGTCTAAGACGACCCTCGCTGGGCAAACGGGACTTCCGGCACTTCGCTACGCGCTGACGGCTGCGCAAGAGCCCGAGCTGTGGTCGTGGCTACCAAGCATTGGCGACACTCTGTTCCAGATCCTGTTTCCGGTTCGTGAAGTCCAAGATCGACTCCTCGCTCGACTGTTTCGGAATCCGCATCCCAGTCCCAGTCGCGATCGGCTACGGGTCCGCATCTTGACGACTGATCCCGAGCTTTCGGCGCTGCCTTGGGCTCTGACTTCGTGGGACCATCGACCGCTCGTGGAATCGGGTTGGAGCTTCGAGCTGGTGACTCAGGATCTTCCCGAGAAGCGAGCAGTGCTTCAGTCGCCTGTTCGTGTCCTCGTGATTGCTCCTGATACACAGGCAGCGGAAGAGCGCGACAATCACCTGACCGACCTGAAGACGCTGCTTGGTCATCCCGAGCCAGAGTTTTTCCAGATGGTGAAGTCCCGTCGCGAACTGGCGGGCTTGACGCCGTCGTTTCCCGCCGATGTGGTCTACTTCTTGGGAACCGGACAGGTGCAAAAGGGCCGGGTCTCACTTACACTGGAGGGAGCAGAACAGCCAGGTCTTGATGACCTGCGACAAGCGCTGCGAGGACACTTTCCGCAAGTCCTATTTTTGCTTGGGGGTCCGGCTGCGATGGACCCAGTATGGCTGTCGGCACCACGGAGCCTGCTGCCGGAGATTCCGGTTGTGGTGGTCGGACGAGGCGGTCCGTACCAGCGCTTCGCACCGGCTCTGGCGATTCGATTCCTGACGCAGTTTTTGGGCGACAGGCAAGATCCCGCGCTGGCGCTCAGTCAGCTTGAGTCACCGCTAGAGATTCCTGAATCGGTGGCGCGCTCTGCCTTCCTCGCCTACACCGCCTATGACAGCTTCGAGGTTCGC
>CALLYL010000452.1 GCA_937859535.1 uncultured Myxococcales bacterium | reverse complement strand
ATCTGGAGCTTCTGGAAGAGCTGATTGTACTTGGCCTGCGCCTGGGTTGCGTCAAGCTGACGGCGATCTACGGTCAGCTTGGCATCATCCGCCTTCCGCTGCGCGTTCGAGGCCTGTTCATCAAAAGTCGACACGGCAAAGTCAGCGGACGGCTTCTTGCCCTTGGCCGCTGCAAGCTGAGCCTTCGACTGCTCATACCGAGCCTGAAGGGCCGCTACTTGCTTCTCGGTAAACTCGAGCTGGGCACGCGCCTGGCTGCGATGGGCCTTGGCATAGTCAACCTTCGCGTCCGATACATCCTTGGCGAGCTGCTTCTGCTCCATGTTGCTCTTTGCCGAGGCGACCCGGTTGAGATCCTTCGTCGACTCAGCCAGCGACTGCTCCGCCTTGGCCATGTTCACGTCTGCCTTGGCCTTGTCGTATTCGGCGTCAGCGACGGTTAGCTCTTTTTCCGCAATCGCAGCATCGCTGGTGGCCTTGTTCTTCTCTTCCGTCGCCTTATTTAGGTCCGACTGAATTTGCAGCATCTGCGCCTTATCGCTCGGTGCCACATCGGCGAGCAGCGCGTCATCGATCTTGTACTTCGGTCCCGAGCTACAGGCAGAAAGCAGAACCGAGCTAAGCAGGATGGAACGAAACAGAACTCGCATGATTCCTCCGAATATCGTCACACTGTAACCCAAACGCCGGGGAAGGAGTCCGCCCACGGCGGATTAGCTGGCGATGCGACAGGTGATGCCAAGAACCAGCACGCCCTTGTCGTACTTCATGCCGGCCTGCATCACCGTGCCACCGTCGTTGATGACAAACTTCGTCGACAGAAGCTTGGCGGCACCATCTTGGATTTCCAGCCGCAGACGAAGCCGCTGCTTGCCGCCCGAGTCCGCCCGCCCTTCGTACGACAACACCCCTTGATGTTCGCCGGGCACCTCGAAGTTTTGCGATGCGCCGCCAGCGATCGACAACTCGTGCTGCTTGATCAAGCTGAAGCGCGAAAAGGACTGGAAGGCTTGTCCTTTGAGCTGGGGACGAAGCGGTTCTAGTCGAGCGTCGAACTCGTTGCCATTTGCAGTCGCGTGAATCACCCGCACCGAGCAGGTCGCTTTGCTAGCCGGCTTGGCCTCGACCGGCACAGCCTTCGGTGGATCGATCTGCGCGACGGCAACCTTTGGCAACACGAGCAGCCCGGCAAACAGCAGCCGCCATGTCCATTGTCCGATTACAGACTTTCCCATTCGTCTTCTTCCTGATGATCGAACCAGATCAGCGTCGTGTCGTTGCCGCGATCGTCGGCAACCTTCATTACCGTCGCGCCGCTTCCGACTACTTCAAGCTCTTCGACGTCGCAGCCACTGTCTCGCACCGTCCCAGTCCGCAGCGCGAAAAACAACGACGCAGCGACGGCAAAGGCCGAGATCGCCGCCGTCGTACGAACCAGCACCTTCCGTCGAAGCGGCACAACTTTCGCCGGAGCCTGCTGCGGAAGCTGGCGCTGCAGCGTGGACCAGAGATCCACCTCATGCATCGCCGCTTCTGATTCAATCGCGTCGCGAACTGACGACGAAAGCTCCGCCAACGCCGCGAGCTTGGCGTTGTCTTCTTCGGACAGCTCTAGCCTCAGCGCATCCGCCTCATCGACGGGTAGCTCGTTATCAAACAGTCTAATTAGCTTGTTATCGGCAACTGCCATGGTCGCTCGGGCCTAATCGGCCCCCTCCTGCTCTGCGTCCTCGGCGAAGTCCGAAAGCAGCTCTTGCATCTGCCGTCGGGCGTGAAAAAGGCGGCTCATCACTGTACCCTCTGGACAGTCCATCGAATCGGCGATCTCTTTGTAGGATAACCCCTCGACCTCGCGCAAGATCAGCACCGCACGATGCTGCTCCGAGAGTTTTTCGAGTGCGGCCAAGATTCGACCGCGTAGCTCGCTCGACTGAGCCACTCGCTGTGGGTTGAATGACAGCTTCTGTGTTGAAAGAACATCGGCGGGGCTGCCCACTTGCTGATGCGACAGCCGCTCGTCCAGTTCGACCTCGCTGCCCCGACCAACCTTGCGTTTCCGATCGATGCACAGGTTGACCGTAATCCGATAAAGCCAGGTGTAAAAGCTGGCGGTCCCCTGAAACGATCCAAGGTGCCGATGAGCCTTGAGGAAGGCCTCCTGCGAGATATCGCGTGCCTCGTCGGGATCCTTGAGCAATCCGAACGCCAGCGAAAAGACACGTCGCTGATAGCGCTCTACCAAGATCCGGAAGGCCCGCTGATCGCCACCTCGACAACGCTCGACCAGCTCGGCCTCGGCGCGACGCTGTTCTTCGGTCGCCGGATCGCTGGCTCGCCGACTTGGTGCTCCATTCGGCAGCGCATTGGGCTCGCCCACCGTTGCCTTGCCAGCCAGGGTAGGCAGTGGGATGACCTTTGCTGAGCTGTCGGATGTGTGCGCCAATGCTTGCCATCGTCTGAGTCCGCCCTCTTTACTCCTCGGACGGACTCACAGGGTTTGTATTCACCACGAGGAGTGTGCTGCTACGTTAACAAGAACCCGGTAAGGTGCCAATTGCTTGGTAAGCTGCCGCCGCCTATGCCGGATTCTCTCTTCCTTAGCTGCCTGATGATCTTACTGGCCCGCGTCGGTGACGTTTCGCTGGGAACCCTGCGCGTAGTGATGGTCACCCAAGGTCGTCGCGGTCGTGCAGCCATCCTCGGTTTCTTCGAGGTGCTGATTTGGGTATTTGCCGCGTCGAGGGTGATCGGAAACCTTAGCAAGCCTCAGCTTGCCGTCGCCTATGCCGCAGGCTTTGCCATCGGAAACTACGTCGGCCTCACGATCGAACGCTGGGCTGCCATGGGCAACCAAGTCGTACGAGTATTTTCCCGACGAGGCGATCAGCTTGCCGACGAACTAAGGATGCAAGGCTTCCGAGTCACGCTCTTTCACGGCATGGGTCGAGACGGACCAGTGCATATGCTCTATGTCGAAACAGAGCGCCGTCGCATCCCCGGCATCCTCAACGAGGCTCGAAGACTCGATCCCCAGTGCTTCTACGTCGTCGATGACGTCCGAATCGCATCGTCCGTTGGCGATCCGCCACGCAAACGCTGGCTGTCAGCCTACAAGCTGCGGCAGCGCAAGTAGCTCCGCCTTCGCAAGACACTCACCCTCGGAGGACCAGTGCCAGTCTACTTGCGCAGCAGCTTGAATGCGTGGGTCCAACTTCCCCGCGTCATGCCCGGAATGCACCACAGCATACACAGCGGCTCGATCGCTCGCGCTGCCGTAGCAGCACCCATGTCCTCGATGTCCCAGCCGAACTGATGGAGGATCGTCGATACCTGTTGCTTGGCTGCCGAGCTGTTGCCGCAGATAAACATCGTCGGCTTCTGACCAGCGAAGTCCGGGTTCACCATAAACGGGTTACCAACGCAAGAAAACGCCTTCACAAAGTGCGCCCCTGGGACAGCCTTTTGCAGCCGCTCCATCAGCGAGTCATTGGGGCCAGTGAAGAACTTGAGTACACCGTTTTCGGGCGCAGCGTCCGCGATCGGATTCGTTGCATCGATGACAGTCTTGCCATCGAGCGAGCTACCTAGTGCAGCGACTACTTCCTCCGCAACGGTGCCCTTCACCGCCAACAGCACCACATCGCCAAACTGCGCAGCCTCAGCAAATGAACCCACCGAGGCAGACGAACCAGCCTTGGCATGCCATTCCGCAAGCTTGCCCACCTCGCGAGTGCCTCGCATCACCTCATAGCCATACTTGAGGAGACCATTTGCGAGAACTTCACCCACCGTACCGGAACCAAGAACAGCGATTTTTTTCATAGTCCCTATCATACTGAGCCGCACCGCTCGCAGTCAATGCGGCCGAACTGCATCCAACAAGCCCAATTCACGGATGCGGCCGCAAGAGAAGTCCCATTCTATCCGCTACACCCTAAGCCATAAATTCTCAGAACTGGGAATTCAAACAAAATGCGTTTTTAACCCAAATCACTCGCGCCGGATATGTTTCTATTGATAAGACATCGAAGCGACATGGATATCTATTCATGACCGCTGCGTGTTTGGCCAGATATTGCATTGCTGCATATGTAAGTCGCTTTTGTTTTCTAATTCCTACTGTATCGAGAGGAGCACCAAAGCTCGAGTCCGCACGCAGCCGTACTTCAACAAAGCACAATGTACCAGCATCATCAGCGATAATATCTATCTCTCCTCGTTTCGTACGATAGTTGCGCGTAACAATACGCAGCCCCTGCTCCTGGAGATACAGGGCCGCTTGCTCTTCTCCCGTCTGTCCGACTGAAACCGACATGGAGTTCCACCTATCTTAGATTTATTTATAGAAATAGACTCTTAGACCCTGATCTGCGCGACCTCGGGCCTCCCGTCACCACGGGTGAAAATCACACACCTAGGGGTTCACCAGAGAGCAACCCCATCCAGGTGGATGACCCCTTCCACAGTGCACTACGGATTGATAGAAAGGCACCGCCGACGGCAAAGGAACCACTCTCCTCTGCAAAGGAAACTGGGACTCACGATCGACGGAACAAAGCGGAGGGAACGACTTCGCGAGCGCAGCAAACCGCGCTCTCCAGCGAGTCGAGTTACCCTTCAGCGGTCGTGATGGAAGCTGCGTCGGCTGCCCCGGGACGCTTGGTGACGCGCTCTTTGATGCGTGCCGCTTTGCCCGAAAGCTCACGAAGATAGAACAGGCGCGCACGACGAACCTCACCACGGCTCACAACTTCGACGCGATCGATGCGCGGCGAGTGGGCCGGAAAGATACGCTCCACACCGACTCCGTAGCTAACCTTGCGGACGGTGAACGACGAACGCAGGCCGTGGTGGTGGCGACGGATCACTACCCCCTCGAACGCCTGAGTACGCTCCTTGTCGCCTTCCTTAATCAGCACCCACACCCGGACCGTGTCCCCAACACGAAACTCCGGCAGCGCCTGCTTGCGCAGAAGGGTCTTCTCTAGCAGCTCAACAGCGGGGACAACATCGCTCATCTCGTCATTCTCCTACGTTCTGGCTTCTTCTGCGAAGAGCCTATCTAAAATGATTGCTGTCGCGGAGCGCACCGATAGGTGGTTATAAGGGGCCGTTCCCTGAATCGGCTCGAGCACTCGATCGACATGTGACATGAATTCTTCTGTGAGACCCCAACCGGTCCCCATCACCAACAGCAGCGGTCGCGCCTGTTGCTGAAACTCAGCGCGGAGTTCTTGGGCCGAAACGGCAGGCCCCAACGGACGAGCCGACGTGCCAATAACGGCTGGGCGCATCCCTTGCTCTCTATGGATCGCGTCGATGGCTTCATCCATCGTCGAAACAACCCGCACATGCGAGAGCGCTTCGCGACGGAAATCGTTCTGACTCTGCCCCGGTCCCTCGTGCCAATACCCCAAGATCCGCTCGACCAGTTGACGCTGGGCAGCGACGGGATGGACGACGTAGTAAGCAGCCACGCCATATGTGGAACAGGATCTCGCAATGTCATGGATGTCTAGGTTCGTAACTGCGGTGCTTACGACCTGATGCTGCTTGTCATACACGGGGTGGTGGACAAGTGCAACATATGATCTTCTGGCCAGGCTAGCGACCGGACTCTCAACCTGGTGGCTCATGGGGAGGTCGCCTCCTGTTGGGTGTCGCGCCGCTCAGCATCCCAGGCAGCGAGCAGACGACGATCTTCTTCAGAAAGAGCCACCATCCCAAACAAGTCGGGCCGACGTTCGCGGGTTCGCACCAAGGCCAGTTGTCGACGCCAACGCCGGATCAACTCATGATTGCCAGAAAGCAGCACTGGTGGCACGACCAAGCCATCAGACTCTGCCGGACGACTGTATTGCGGATATTCTAGTAATCCACTTTCGAACGACTCATCTACCGATGAATGCTCGTTATGAAGTACCCCCGGAATCAGTCGCGCCAATGCGTCAATCAAAATCATCGCCGGGAGCTCGCCACCAGTTAACACAAAATCACCGATCGAAATCTCATCATCAACATAATGATGGATACGTTCGTCCATTCCCTCATAGCGACCGCACAGCAGAATCAGCCGTTCTTCTTGAGCCAGCTCACGCACGATCTTCTGGTTCAGTGGTCTTCCCGTGGGTGCCAGTACGATCTTACGAGCCTGGCCATACGAAGCTTCGAGAGACTTCATCGCTCGAACCATCGGCTCCAGTAGCATGACCATTCCAGAGCCGCCGCCGTACGGAGAGTCATCCGTGGAGCGGTGCCGATCCACGGTGTAATCCCGCAAATTGTGAGGACGAACCACCAACGCCCCTTTACTGATCGCTCGTCCGGTTATACTAATTCTCAATACCGGATCAAACATTTCAGGAAAAATTGAAATGATATCTATAGATTGAGCCATCGTTACGCTCTACGTACGATCCAAATCGAGTAGTCCGGCAGGGGGATCAATAAGAATTAGCTGGCGCTCCGCGTCATAGGAAGTAAATATTTCCGGAACGATGGGAACCATGGCCGCGTCACGCTCAGGGCGCTTTATCAGTAGTTGTGGCTGAGCACCAGATCCCAGGACTTCAGACACCACACCGACCAGCTCGCCTGTCACAGTCTGCACTTCACAGCCAGGCAAGTCCGCCAGATAGAACTCTCCCGCATCCAGCCTGGGAAGTTCGGCCCGGTCAGCGAGAAGCCTTTGTCGCGTTAAGGATTCCGCTGCCGTCCGATCTGCAATGCCATCGACGGCGACGACGTAAAAACCATTGGCTTCACCTCGACACCACTTCACCCGCCACTGCTGGGGCTGTTCACGGTCTTTCTCAGTCCAGACATGCTCAACGACATCAAGAGCGTCAGAACTGGGATCATGAAGTTTGACCCGCAGTTCACCACGTAGGCCGTGAGGTCGGCAGACAGAGCCGATTTCTAGTAGCGAACGAGACATGATGAGGAGCCCTGTTCGATAAACTCACTCAGGTACGCCTGCAGAGCCAAACTGCTATATCGTATCCACCCACAATCCGAACAACGTGTACTTAGCAATAACAGCCCTACAACCAAACTCAAGCTGCCGTAAGCAGCTAACGTCTAGTCGAGAACGTCCTACTCTCCCACGATGCTGCGGACTGAAAAGGTTACAAGCTATCAGTCAGCCCATCTCTCCACATGACAGCAGACACTCCACATTCCTGCGGAATTACGGTTCACAGACCGTGTTTTTATCGCACTGTCCGTGAGCCATACAGCCAGAGCAAGCGGGGCCCGATGGTGGAAAACCAATCGGTTGCGAAGGCTACTTCGCTGCCTTGGCCCTTTCAGGCTTAGCAGCAGAGCTCACCAGCTTGCCGGTCTTTACCTGAGAGATCAGGAAGGCAACCGTATCTGACGGTTCCACGCCCTGGCTGAGCCAGTAGTCTACGCGGTCCATCTTGAACCGGACTTCGGTCGGGGTCCGCGTCGGGTCATAAATCCCAACGTGCTCGATAAACCGTCCATCACGGGGACTTCGTGAGTTTGCCACCACGACCCGGTAGAACGGTGCTTTCTTCGCTCCAGCACGAGCCAGTCGCATCTTTACGGCCATGTCTCTTGGTCCTATCTGTTTCGTCTGACGTATTCACCCGCAGGCAGAGCACGGACAAGCTCGTGCGGGAAGCGTTTAGGAAGCGACCTCACAAAAGTGTGAGCAGCTATTTGGTCCGTTCGTCGAGGTCGCTCGCGAGTCGGCAAGCCTACTTGTATGGTCTGGGTGCTGTCAAGGCCTTGAAAACACAGCTCTATCCGGGTCTAGTAAGGGCGGCTAGGCCGCTAGCTCCTTTGCCGCATCTTCTCCCTCGGAAGCAGTGCCTTCATCCGCCCCAGCTTGCGGGACTCGGACCGTGGCTTCGCCGCGCTTGAGCACGGCCAACAATCGCTCGCGCAGGTTCTCCATTTGGCTGGGATGCTCTGCCAACCACTGCGCCGCCCGCTCCCGACCCTGCGCCATGCGCTCTCCTTCGAGCGCATACCATGCACCGCTCTTTTCCACTAGGCCATTTGCTACAGCGAGATCGAGCACTTCAGTCGAACGGCTGACGCCAACGCCATAGAGCAGCTCGAACTCGGCGTCCCGGAACGGCGGTGCGAGCTTGTTCTTGACGACTTTCACGCGGACTCGAGAGCCCACCACTGCGTCACCTTGCTTGACCTGACCAATCCGACGGATATCGAGTCGCATCGAAGCATAGAACTTGAGCGCATTGCCGCCAGTGGTCGTCTCTGGGTTGCCAAACACAACGCCGATCTTCTGGCGAAGTTGGTTGATGAAAATGACCGTGCAGTTCGCTTTGGCAGATGCGGCAGTGAGCTTGCGCAGCGCTTGCGACATCAGCCGGGCCTGGAGCCCTAGATGTGCATCGCCCATTTCACCGTCGATCTCAGCTTTGGGAACGAGCGCCGCCACCGAGTCGATGACGATCAAATCGACTCCGCCAGAGCGAACCAGTGAATCGGCGATCTCCAGTCCCTGCTCGCCACAATCAGGCTGGGCGATCAGCAGCTCATCGAGCTTGATGCCCAGCTTGGCCGCATAGCTGCGATCAAGCGCATGCTCAGCATCGATAAACGCACACACACCGCCTTGCTTCTGGACCTCGACAATGGCGTGTAATGTGAGGGTGGTCTTGCCGGACGACTCAGGGCCATAGATTTCGATGACACGGCCTCGTGGATAGCCGAAAACTCCGAGAGCGGAGTCGAGCGCAATCGAACCGGAGGAAGTGGCTTGAACATCAGCGACCTCGCGACCGTCGAGCGCCATGATGGCTCCTTTGCCGAACTGCTTTTCAATCGCGGCGACCGCGCTGGCGATGGCCTTCAGCTTTTCCTTCACTACCTTCGAGACGGACATGTGTTCTCCTTATGGTTACGAACGGACACTCACCCGAGCGCTCTAGCCGCTCGGATGTCAGGTTTGTGTGACGCCACTCCCCGGTCGGTCGAGGATGCGGAGAGACAGCGCTTCCGCTATATGAGCGGCACCAACAGAGGACTGCTGCGCCAAGTCAGCAATCGTGCGAGCCACCCGCAGCACTCGGTGAACGGCTCGGTTCGACAAAACGTGTTTCCGGGCATATGCAAGAAGCAGCTTCTCGCCAGTCGCGTCGGGTCTTGCCATGTCGAGCACGGTGTCTGGGGTCAAGGTCGCATTGCTCATCGCCACCAAGCCGTACTCAGCCACCCGTGCGAGCTGCATGGCACGAGCGGCGATTACTTGCTCTCGAACAGTCGACGAAGACTCACCGGTGCGCTTTCCATCAAGTAGCGTCTGATAGTCGACGTGCGGCACCTCGATATGGAGGTCGAAACGATCGAGCAGCGGTCCCGACAGTCGCGCTAGATAGCGAGAAATCGTCCCCAGATCACAACGGCACGACCGCAGGCTCGACCCGCGAAAACCGCACGGACAGGGATTCATCGCCGCGATCAAAGAAAACGAGGAGGGATAGGTCACCGCACAACGAGCCCGAACGATGGTGATCTGGCGTTCCTCGAGGGGCTGACGCAGCGACTCCAATGCAGAGCGCGGAAATTCCGGAAGCTCGTCGAGAAAGAGTACGCCGTGATGAGCTAAGCTAATTTCCCCGGGGCGAGGACTACTGCCTCCACCGACGAGTCCGACCACGGACACCTCATGATGAGGTGCCCGGAAAGGCCGATGTTGGAGTAGCGACCGGCCCCCAAGTAGCCCCGCCGCTGAGTAGATCGCCGTCGCAGCGAGCGCTTCGGCCTCGGTCATCGGCGGCAAAATGCTGACCAGCCGACGCGCCAGCATACTCTTGCCCGTCCCCGGCGGACCGATCATGAGCAGGTTGTGACCACCGGCTGCCGCGATCGCCAAGGCACGCTTGGGCTGCTCATTGCCTCGGACATCGCCAAGATCACCACCAGCGTCAGGAAGCTGCTGGGTAAAGGCTCGCTCTGCGACCGCCGGTAGCGGGACACCGCCTTGGAGCATTTCGACGACTTGCGTGAGGTTGCTCGCGGCGTAGACAGTCAGTCCGCGAACCGCAGCCGCCTCGGGGGCACAGTCGGCAGGCAACACCAACTGCCGGTGGCCATGTTGCTGGGCCCACAGCGCGACCGGCATGCCCCCACTGATCCGACGAATGCTGCCATCGAGTCCCAGCTCACCGAGCCACAGCTTTCCATCGAGTGAGTCGGGAGGCAACAGTTCCAGGGCCACCAGCAGAGCCAGCGCGATCGGCAAATCGTAAGCTGCACCATCTTTGCGGACGTCCGCCGGAGCCAGGTTGATCGTGACTCGCCGAGGAGGAATCGCAAACCCTGAGTTCTCGAGCGCCGCACGAACCCGAACTGCACCTTCCTTCACCGCGCTGTCCGCCAGCCCAACCAGGTTGTACTGAGGCAAGCCAAGGCTGACATCGACTTCGATTTGAACCGGATAAGCCTCGATTCCGAGGACTCCCGCAGAAAGCGTTTTGGCAAGCACGAAGCGAGCATTCAGCAGCCGGCATGCCAGCCCGTAATCATCAGTTGTCGACGAGGGTTTGGATCTGCGGGAGCATGGAGCGTCCGCAATACGGACGTCGTCCGGCGATTCGGACGGTGGCCACTACTTGGTGAGCAGGGATCGCAGTGCTCCGCGTAACTCTGGGTACTTGAAGGCGTAGCCATCGCCAAGCGCCCGCTCCGGCTGTACTCGCTGACTGGCCAAAATCACTGCGGACGCCTCGCCCACGGCCACTCGCAGCGCCAGCTCGGGAACGGCCAACCGCGACGGTCGATGCAGCACCTCCCCCAGCGTCTTGGCCAATTCAGCCATCCGCACCGGATGCGGGGCTGTCGCATTCATCGGGCCACTCAGCGTCGAGCGATCCAGCCCTAGCTCTAGCAGGCCAATCACATCATCAAGGTGTATCCACGACACAAACTGCCGACCACCACCAAGCGGACCACCGACGAAGGCCTTGAAGGGAGGCACCATCTTGGCGAGCATTCCACCGCCATCCCCGAGGACAATGCCAATTCTTAACAGAACCAGTCGCACGCCGAGATTCTCCGCCGCTCGCGATTCCGCCTCCCAGCGTACGCACAGCCGAGCCAAAAAGTCCTCACCCGGTGCTGCATTCTCGGTCAATCCCTCGTCACCACGTGCGCCGTAATAGCCGATCGCTGACGCGGCGACCCAAACCCTGGGCCTCGCCTCTGGGCCAAGGGGGGCCATCGCTGCACACATCTGCTTGGCACTCTCGATGCGACTGGACTCGAGACGCTCCTTGAACGCGGTACTCCAGCGCTCTCCAAAGACAGGCTCGCCAGCGAGCGTGACCACCGCGTCGCAGCCTGTCACCTGTTGCTGCCAGTCTCCCGGTTTGGCGGGATCTCCCTCGATGACGAGTAGCCGATCTCCGGACTCGTTCCCCGTCATGTTGTGGCGACTGCGAGTAAGCGCCACCACCTGATCGCCGCGCAACAGCAGCCGTCTGATCAGCCGCTTTCCGACAAACCCGGTTGCTCCCGTCACAAACACCTTCATCGTCGTGCCTCGCTGCTTGATTGCGCTGGATCTGGTTGTTGGATGCCAATGCTCCGTCAGCCTACTGCGATTCCGGAAACACGAGATAGGGGCACAGCTTGGCAAGCCTCTTCTCCCCAAAGCCGCGCACTGCCATCAGATCGGATTCACTCCGTATCGGCCCTCGCTGACGCGCCAACATGATCGCATGAGCCAAGGATGGACCAACGTCGGGTAGCGCCAGAAGTTCCGCTTCGGTAGCCCGATTCACGTCGATCCGCAGCCCCAGCGCGAGCTGTCTTTCGCCCGCCATCCGCATCGGCGGCCCCACCAAACGCACACCATCGACGGCGAGCGAGACCACGTCCCCCGCCGTCACCGCAAGCTGCTTGGCTTCCGCCGTTGACAAGCAACGGACGCCGAAGCCGACCATCTCAACCGGAACCGCACAGAGCCTCAGCCGCGAAGGACGCAACCGCGATGGCGTTGGCGTTGGCCACAGCAGGAGCACATCAAACAGCAGCGCCACCAGTAGCAGCACCCAAAACGAGGGTCTCATCACCTTGCGCATGTCGAGCGCTGCAAGCAGAGGCCGTGCCAAGACTGACGTAGGATTTACAATAGCGGACCGGAATAGCCGATCGACGCAAAGCTACGCGCATCCTGATAGTGAGCGAGGCAGCACAGTGACTTGAGACCTTGGAAACCCTGCCGCAGCAGCGCAAGCCGACTGTCTTGCCACGAGGACAGCAGCGCGTCTTGCTCGTCGGTCCGTAGGTGGCTAAAGCGCGACATGCGGAGCTGGGCCAGAGGAAAGAGTTCGACCAGATGCAACAGCGCACGCACATCGCGGCGCAACCCAACCGGCAAACTTGCGAGGTATCGGTCGACGAACTGGCAGATCGCAGCGCCTCCATCGAGGGTAGCACTCGGTGTCGCGCCATCGAGGACTCGCAGCGCCACCGCTCGCAGCGTCGTTGACTCGGACGGTGACAGCACCACAAGGGAAAGACTCTGCGTCAGCCCATCCGGAAGCGTCCGCCCGAGCGTGTGTTCCCCAACAACCAGCGCCACAGCCAGACCCATTGAGCCCAGCGCCGACACCTGCAAAAACCGCCGCCTATTCATATGTTCTCACTGCCTACCACAGCTTGCCCAAGCTACGCTCGGTCGGAAGGCTGCGGGCACCGTTAACCGACTGAACCTCTGCCTAAAAACGAGCGTGGCCGTGATATTCTGTCGTCGATGGGGGACTGGCAAACCTTCGAGGGACACCGGGCGCGAGTGACAGAGGACATGGTCATCGCCGAACCGAACGGCCACATGCACCCATCACAGATTCGCTGGCTTCTCGATGAGGTCATCTGGCCAGTGATCGCCGAATATGGTCTGGCGTATGTGCTTCTCGATGCCCGCAATGGCACTCCTGCCGACTCCGAAAGTCGTAGACTCATTTCGCGTTGGGTAAGGACTCATCCCGGTCAGACGTTGTTTGCGGTGTATGGGGCGAGTCGGACCGCATCGGCGATCGGGATGCTGCTCGTGAACGCCATCCGGCTGCTTTCGGGCAGGCAGATCCAGCTTCGGATGTTCGAGCAATCGAAAGAAGCCCAAGACTGGCTACTGGCCCAGCGAGAGCGTCGCAAGCACCAGCAGCCATTTGAGCTCTGACCAGTCGAACCCCGAGCCGTCGAGTCGCTCGATAAGGACCGGCGTCTAGCTCGCCTGCTTGGGTTCGAGCTGCCACGGATTTTCGAGGATGCTCTTTACCACCTTGGACAGGATCGCAAGCTGCGCACCGTCGATGAAGCGATGGTCGATGGTGGCCGTGATCGTAAGCTGCGGCTGGATCTGAACCTTGCCATCGACCACTGCCGGGCGATCCTTGACCGCCCCCACCAGGATGTAGACCGGCACGCGAGTAAACGGCGTCGGCGGAACAAAGCCCTCTTCCAGCCCGAACATTCCGACGCTCGTCACGATGCACGAGCCAAACGGAAATGGCTCAACGCCCAGCGCCGGAATACTCAAACCGAGGCTCGAAGCCAAAAATCCGGTCACGCCGAGCATCGGTTTGAGCGCCCACGTCGGCATCATCCGAATCGCTTGCTTCGACTTCTCATACGCCTGATCCGATGAGGCGCGTAGCTTGCCGGACTTGCTCGCCAGCTCGCGAGCGATCTCGACCACCGACTTTTTGTCGACGTCGCAGACCTTGGCTTTCGCCAAATCCTGGCCGTCTTCGAGAGCCACCAGAAAAGCGATGTCCACTGTTGGGAAGGGCTCGAATGTACCGAAGACGATCCGACCGTTCAGGGTGGGGGCCTGTCGCAGCGCCTCGGCGACCGCACGACCGACCAAGTGGGTAAAGGACACCTTCTCGCCGGTCTTCTGACGCACCTCGTCGAGGTAACGCAGACCGGGGCCAGCGTCGACGACCAGTTTGCCGTAAATATTGCCCTCGCGCGGCGGCGAGTACGAGGCGATCGCCAACTTCCGCCTCACGCTCATCTTTGCCATGCCTACAAACCTCCGCGCACAGTATACCGCCCAAAGCCCCGCCCGCTTGGCAAAGCCGCCACCGCCCCCCAAGTCTGCCCATGGCTAGACTCGACTCTCGGGGCCCTTAGACTCGACTCTCACTGGCCTTAGACTCGACTCTCACTGGCCTTAGACTCGACTCTCACTGGCCTTGGACTCGACTCTCACTGGCCTTAGACTCGACTCTCACTGGCCTTAGACTCGACTTCAACGCTGAGGAGAGTGGCTATCTATCATCCTAGAAGCTGACCTTGCCGCGCACGAAGACCTCGGTGGCTCCGGCTGCGGGATCGCCAAACTTGGTCGAGCGATCGCCGAGCATCACGAACGAGCCAACCATCAGTTCGGTGCCATCGAAGACGTTCCAGATGATCTGAGGGAAGAGCACTCCCGTCGGTGCCCAGTCATCCCAGAGCTTGGTCTGAAGGTCCACCGACGGCAGTTTGATCACACCAAACAGCCGCATCAGCAGCCTCTCGTTTAGTACCTTGATATCGAGTCCGGCCACCACGTAGTCGCCAATGCGGGCCTCGACCCGAGGCTGGGCCGCAACATCGATCGCATCTTTGCGCGGCCTGGCCACTCGCCCGCCGCCGAACTCGTCGATGAAGCCGTGGACGTACTGGATGTTGACGTAGACGTGACCGCCAAAGGCATAGTCGACCCCGATGGTGGCCTTCGGAAACGGCGTGGTGTCGACGACAAGAGGCCTCTGGCCCTGGGCACCGACCGGCAGGGTGTTGCGGTAATAGCGACCATCAGGGCCTTTGATGTACTCCATGGCGCGGGGAGCGGTCGGGCTGGTGATCGCGTCGTACAGGCCCAGTCTCACCTCACCGGGGAAGAACACCGCTGCTTCGATCCAGTAGCCCATGCCACCAAGCCGCTCGATTGAGCCGGCCATCTCGACGCCCGCAACGTCCATCCTCGGATAAACAAGCTGGGTGAGCGTCACATTCTGGTCGAGCGTTCCCGTCGATACCGACCACGCTGGCGTCGGAATGCCAAAGCGTCCGTGGTAGTACGATAGGCCCATATCCTGCCCGCCGAGCTTCCAGGTCATGTGCGCCCCGGCTTGCATGTTCGCCGCCGAGACCTCCGGTGCCAGTACATCCGCCTCGACCGTCAGAGTCCGCCCCGCCGGCAGCAACACACCCGTCACCGGATCTTTCACCGGCACGTAGACCGCTCGCTCGTTGTCGAGCGCCGAGCGTACCCCCTGATCAAGCACCGGTGCCGGCCGCAGCGGATCAAGCAGCGCAAACGGTGCGGTACGTGGGAGCTGCGCCGGACGAAACACCGGTACCAGCACCGCCGTCAGTTGCAAGTCTCCGACTGGATTCCAGTCGGCGCGGATCATGTTATTGGCAAGCGCCCGACCGAACAAAAGCGGGTCCGACAGATCCAGCGTGTTCAGGTTCGAGATCGGGTTGAACTTGTCCGCCGCACCCCACGGCACCGTCTGCCGCCCAAGCCTCAGATCAAAGCGCGGGATCACATCGCCAAACAGGTTGTAGACGTCGATGTACGCGGCATGGACCTCAAGATAATAGGGGTCCACCCGATCACGAAGGGTGGCC
The DNA here is from genome assembly GCA_937859535.1 of uncultured Myxococcales bacterium. Taxonomy (GTDB): domain Bacteria; phylum Myxococcota_A; class Polyangia; order Palsa-1104; family JAEUJZ01; genus JAEUKA01. The sequence goes on along the minus strand of CALLYL010000452.1, from coordinate 8,981 downwards.
GAATCAATGTCGCGGAGGTCCGAAAAACCGTAGAGCATCAGCTCGGCGTCGGCGACTCCGCGAATCTTCTGTCCGAGCTTGACGCCAAGCTGCGCCCGAATCCGATTCTCGTTTCGGGAAAAGCCATTCTTCAGAAGCGTCCACTGAGACGGCGTCGGGGTGGGCAGCGCTCGCTCCTGACCTTGGATACGAAAACGCATGTCCGACGAGATCGAGCCGGAAAATTTGAGATCCACATCCGCCCGTGCCGGACTCACGGTCAGAGGCAGTGCCACAAGTGGCAAGCAAATCAGAGGGGAAGCAAGGCCGCGTCGCATTTAGTCCTGCTGAAGTGCGCGTTGGGTGAACTCGTCGTCCTTGTAGCCGTTGTTGAGCGTGCTCTTGACGAGGATCATGTCGGTCTTGTGATCCGCCCGACGGTGATCGATGTAGGTCATCGTGCCAGGCGACCAGTGCGCCTCGCCGTCCTTCTTGAAGTCACTACGCAGGTTCGAGCGCAGCTTCTTGCCCGTCGCGTCGTAGTACTCCACCTTGGTGATGGTCGCCTGATCCGGGTTCACCCACATCTTCAGACGGGGAAACTCCGAGGTCTTACCAGGCTTGAGCTGAAGTTCGAGCACCGTCAGCGATCCGTCCGTGCCCCCCAGCTTGGCGGTATACGACGGACCGTAGTCGATCGCGCTCATGTCTTCGGACGTCAGATCCGATCCCATGAAGCTCTGGTTCATCTGGCTGGTCCCCAGTCGACGGATGCGGTTTCCGAACGCAGGCAGCTTGGCGTACATTACCCCCGGCCCTTCGAGGAGAAACCCCATGCCCTTGATGTCGCCAGGGGACAAAAAGCGGACCAGTCGCTTCTGGTTGCCCTTCTGCTTGGTCGTAAATTCGACCTCGCGCTCCGTCGCACCAGCCGAGCTTTTGACCACCATCTTGAAATGGAAAAAGGCGTCACTAAACGCCGCGTTCTGCTTGTCGACGCGCTGAAGCAGAGACTCCGCCGTCTCGGCCTGCACCACCGGGGCCATGGTCGGTTGGGCCGCCGGCACTCCCGCTGCTTGCGCAAAACTCAGCGTAGGACAGAGCAGTCCAACACACAGCGTTCCAAAAGCCAGTAGCCGCTTCATTTGCATGACCTTCATGGGTTCTCCTTGCGAAAAGTCGTTTCCAAAAGTCGTTTCCGAACGTCGTTAAGACGTGGGTTCCTCGGGAAGCCTTCCAAGCAGCGCCGGGACGAGCAGGAACGTGAACGTCGCCGATAGGAGCATACCTGCCGCCGCCAGTGCGCCAAACAATCGCAGAGGAGGAGACGCGCCCAGCATCATCACCCCCATCGCCAGTCCAAGCACGATCGCGGTCGTCAGAATCACCGGACCGACCCGAGGTACCACCTGACTCGCTGGCTGCCTTCGCAGATACCAGATGTAGTGCATGGCGAAGTCCGCTCCCGAACTTGTCACCATCGAACCCACCAGCGACGTTCCCAAATCGATCGGTTTGCCCAAAAATCCAAGCACCCCGAACACCACCATCAGCGCCATCACTGCCGGCAAAGTCGACAAGATCGCTCCAACCAGCGAGCGCTGCGCGAACAGCAGCACCAGCAGCACACCGGCCAACGCGATCGCCAGACTCCGCCACTGGTTGCGATCCACCGCCCGCGAAAAGGCCTGATCGAGCATGGGCTCGCCGGTCAAATGTGCCCCAAGCGGCTGCCCGGCTGTCTCAATGGGAGGCTGCAAGATCGCGGCAGCGACCCACTCGACCCACGCTTCGACCTCATCCACGGTGCGACCAAGCAGTCGTCCCTGCGCATCGGGTCTATCGGCCCCAAGCACCACCAGAAGGCGGCGCTTTGCTTCCGTCTGAGCCCGCGACATCCGCACCTGCTCATCCGGCTCGTTCCCCGACGCAGTAGCGATGGCTGGCACCGGACCAGCCAGGCCCAACCCCTCTTTTTCGATCTGCGCCACCGCACTTTGCAACAGCGGAAGCCGTGCCGCTCGATCTGTGCTCGGCAACAGCCATGACAATTCCTCGGCTAGCTCGGCCTGGCTGTGACGCTGCGGCGTCCTCGGCAACCGACCGTTGATGTAGTGACGCAGTTCGCGGATGACGACCGCCGAGTCGCCGAGCACTCGGACATGAACCAGCACCGACTTGCGATCCGGGGCCAACATCGTCCGCAGCGACGGTTCTCCTTCCAGGAAGAACAACAGCGCCACCACTTGCTGCGCATTCTGCGGCAGCCCGCGCAGACCCGCCATCGAGTCCCCCACCATGGCCAGCGGCTGCACGATCGTTTGCACCTGCGTCACCCCCGGCAGCGAGCGCGCCAACGCCGAGATCCGCCTGACTTCATGTAGCGCCCTCGGATCGGTCATATCACCGTCCAGCAGCACCTGAACAAAGGCCGCGCCGCCAAACTTATCGTCGAGAAACCTTTGAGCCAGCGCTGGTTCGGAGCCGGGACGGAAGAACGCTTTCGGCTCCATTCGCACCGTCACGCGGGTCATGAAGTAGCCACACACGGCCGACAGACCAACGACCAGCAGCGAAATCAACGCACGGTGTCGACGCACCCAGGCAAACTGCCGAGCGAGCAGCGAGCCGAGCCGGGTGAACGTAGCCTCGGATGCCGGACGATCGGCCTGAAACCGCGCCACCACCGATGGCGCGACCGTCACCGAAAAAGCGCAACAGGCGATGATCCCAACGCAACAGGCCACACCAAACGCCCGCATCGCCGAGATGTTCATCACCAAGAACGAAAGAAAACCGACACAGCAGTTCAGGGCGGCGACGATCACCGGAGGACCAGCGACTTTCAGGGCCTCACGCGCCGCAGCGATCGTCGACAGCGAAGGTGCCGACTCCCGAATCAGGTAATAGCGCCCGAGGATGTGGATCGCGTATTGACTCCCCGACGCAAACAGCACAAGTGGCAGCGTCCCCATCACCACCGTGAACTTATCGCCATGCAGCCCCAGCAGTCCGAGCGCGAGAAGTACCGATAGGCCGACCGTACCCACGGTAACCAGCACGGATAGGACGTCACGAAACGCCGACAGCACCACGAACAAGAAGAGCAGTAACGCGATCGGCACCAGTCGCTGCACATCCCGCTGCGTGTCATCGTAGATCGCTTGGCCCGCAAACGGTGCCCCGCCAAAGTACAGCTTGGCGACGGGTCCAAGCTCGCTCCGAGCCAGTTCTTGCGCTTTTTCGGCAAGTTGCCGCGTCGGGATGCCATCTCCGACAAAGACCATGATGAGACCCGCCTCGCCATCCGCCGAGACGACGTTGCCGCGAATTGTCGGCTGACTGAGCGCCCGCGCTCGCACCTTGGCCAACGTGGCGTCATCCGTCGGAATCGGCTGAGGCACCAGAAGCGTCAAATCGACCCCTCCCTCGATCGGGACCAGGTCATTGATCGTCGTGGGCGAGACGACCCGATCGACACCGGTGGTGTTCTTGAGCTGCGTCGATAGCCGATCGATCCTCGATAGCAAGTCTGTCGAAAACAGCTTGTGACCGTCTTTGGGCGACACCCCGATCAGAGCAACCCGCAGCGCCCCGAAACGAGCCGCCACGTCGCGAAAGACCGCCACATCGGCATCACCCTCGGGCAAGAAGACCAACAAGTCTTCCTCGCTGCGCAGCTTACTGACGCCAAGCAGGCCTACGCCCCCCACGATCAGGGTCAAAAACAAAAGCAGCCACGGAGCGCCGAGCAGCTTCATCAGGAAGCCGTTTGGCACCTTTTTCCCAGACGGTGTTTCGTCGGACACGGTAGCCGCGCAACGTACAAAAATTCTGTTCCGAGGAGCAAGCAGTGTGCGCTCTCGCATCGATGTGCGAAATCGCACATCATTCAACCAGGTCGGCTGGTCTTGCGTTGCTGAACGACCTCCTCGTCACTGCGAGAGCACCGTCTCCCCCTGCACAGGGCTCTCCCGAGATATACTGACTCGGTGAGCGAAGACCAGCCGGGAGTGCCAACCAACCTAACCGGTGTCGTGTCCAGCCAGGAAACGATCGGAACAGCCGGCGAAAGCGGCGAGCGCAACGTCCCGTTCGAAATTTTCGGCAACGAGTCCGGCAGCCTCCCCAATGGGATCGCTCCCGAACGCATCGTCGCAGGCCGCTACATCATCGAAGGCTCGCTCGGCGAAGGCGGCATGGGTCGCATTTTTAAGATCCGCCACCGCGATCTGGGCAAGGTCTTCGCTCTCAAGATCATCCATCACGACCTCGCCCGACAGCCGCACATCCGCGACGCGTTCTATCGCGAGGCTCGAATGGCGGCGGCGATGAACCACCCCAACATCATCGGGGTGTTCGACTTCGGCGTCGATGCCTACCACGGCGCATTCATCGTGATGGATTACCTGTACGGCGAGACGCTGGCCGAGAGGCTCAATCGCGAGCGAGTCCTGTCGACGAATGCCGCCTGCGACATCATGCTTCAGTGCGCCGAAGGCCTAAACTACATGCACGGCCTTGGTGTGATACACTGCGACATCAAGCCGGAAAATATCTTTCTGTGTTCGTCGGGAACCGGTGCCGACAGTCGTCGAAACGAGGTGCGGTTGCTTGACTTTGGTCTCGCGAGCCGTCCATCTGTCGACTCTCGAGAGCTGGTGGCAGCAACAACGGTAGCCGGGACGCCGACTTATATGGCCCCCGAACGGATTCGCGTCCAGACGCCCACGCCCGCCTCGGATGTCTACGCACTGGGAGTTCTGTTTTATGAATGTCTGACGGGACGACCGCCATTTTCCGGTCGCCTGCAGGACATCCTATTTGGGCACCTACGCGAGACGCCGATTCCACCGAGTCGGCTGCTGCGGACCACTCCACCACTGGCCAAGCCACTCGAGGATTTGGTGTTGCGTGCTCTGCAAAAAGAACCGCAGCATCGCTACCAGCAGGCCGCTGACTTCGCGTTCGAGCTGCGGCAGATCATGCATAGCCTGGGACTGCGCCGACGAATCGAAGACACCACCCGCCCCATGTCGCCCCGTGCCGATCTGTGCGAGGCGCTCGTCGATGCTTGCCCGCTGCCGCTCTTTGTCGCTTCCCCGACGTGCGAGCTTGTGTTCGGAAATGGCGCGCTCGGAGCACTCCTCGGAGTGCCGCTGGAACAGCTTCGCGGCAAGCTTCAAGCAACCAAGATCGGCCAGTGGTTCCCCCGCATCGAGCGAGAGGTCCGTCACGTCCTGACCAGGCAACGCCCGAGCCGTCACTCACTGCTGGTCGAAAACACCGCTGGTGAGACTCGCGGCGGATGGCTGACCCTGGCACCCTATCGTCGAGAGGGAGAAGTCGTCGGCGTGTGCGGTGTGGTCGCGATCATGGGCGACACAGAGTCCACCTAGCGTTCACCAGCTAGCAAAGCGTTACCGTCGCTGCCATCAGGGCAAGTCAAACAGCAGGATCTCTCCGCCAGCCACTCCTTCCACATCGACCGTTGGCTCGGCTGAGATCGCCACACCATCCCCCGCCGTCAGAGTCTGGCCGCCCACTCGCACCTGTCCGCGCACGACCTGGATGTAGAGGTGCCGATTCGAAGCCACGTCGAATCGTGCACTCTGCCCTTCGGAAAATAAGCCCGCATAGATCGCCGCATCGGCAAAAATGGTCACGCTGCCGTCACGGCCGTCCGTCGAGGCCACCAATCGCAGCCGCCCTTCTTTTTCCTGCCTCGAAAACGACTTCTGCTCATAGCCCGGCGAGATCCCGCGCTGCGATGGCAACAGCCAGATCTGGAGGAAGTGGACAGCCTCGCTCTTCGAGCCGTTATACTCGCTGTGCGTCACGCCGGTGCCCGCGCTCATCCGCTGCACGTCGCCTGGATAAATCGTCGAACCGTTGCCCATCGAATCGCGGTGCGACAGCGAGCCAGCGATCACGTACGAGATGATCTCCATGTCGTGATGAGGGTGCGTGCCAAAGCCCTGCCCTGGTGCGACGCGATCCTCGTTGATGACCCGCAGGTTGCGAAAGCCCATGTGGGCCGGGTCGTAATAGTTCGCAAACGAAAACGTGTGGTAGGTATCGAGCCAGCCATGGTTGGCGTGACCTCGTTCAGCAGCGGGTCGAAGGGTCAACATGATGCGTGCCTCGTCGTTTGAAGATCGTCAAGGCGTAGTGTGGTGCCGGTTATCCATCTTGAGAATCGGCCACTTGGTGATGTCATCCATCTGATTATGTGATGGACAATCAACGCTGGCTGGTTCCCTGCACCGCCAAGGCAGTCGGCACCGGGCAGGTCCGCTGATCGACTGGACCGGTGTGTCATCGCTTTCGTCGCAATGGCATCTGGCTACTATTGAGGTTCTCTGGTTAGGCTCTTTGGACAAAGGAACGCCATGTACAGCAGCGGTCCCCTCATCCTCATCACGGGTAGCTCGGACGGTATTGGGCTTGAGACAGCACGACAGCTCGCCCGTCACGGTGCCGACGTCATTCTTCACGGACGTCGCCCGGATCGCGTCCTGGCCGCTCGCCAAGCAGTGGAGTCCCTCTGCGGACGGGCAATGCCAGAGCCGATCGTTGCCGATCTGTCATCGCTCAGCTCGGCATCCGGGATGGCATTCGAGCTGGCCCGACGCGAGGTGTTCCCCGAGGTACTCATCAACAATGCGGGTGTCTTTGCCAAGCAGCTTGAGTTGTCGCCGGATGGCATCGAATTGTCGATGGCGGTCAACCATTTTGCGCACTTTGTCTTGACCATGTCGCTGCTGCATCAGCCAGGGTGTCGTCTGCGCCGCATCATCAACGTCAGCTCCATTGCTCACAACCGGGGCCGGATCGAGCTCGATGACCTGACCATGCGCAAGCGCCGCTTCGATGCCTACGGAATGTATGCTGCCTCGAAGCTCGCCAACGTCTTATTCACCGTTGAACTGGCCGAACGACTGCGCGGTCGCGTCTCGGTCAACGCCCTTCATCCCGGCGTCGTTTCGACCAAGCTGCTCACCGACGGCTTTGGGATGACTGGTCCCGACTCAGTCGCTGACGGTGCCGCAACCTCGGTGATGCTCGCGCTCGATCCCGAGTATGCCCACGTCACCGGCCAGTACTTCACGGCGTGTCGTCCGGCCCCGATGAACCCGGTCGCTCAGGACCGCACGCTGAGCCAAGCCTTCTTTGCCGAGACCCAGCAAATCGCCCAAAATAAAAAAGGGCTACCAGAATCCTGGTAACCCTTCCCAACTGCTCCCGCGGAGGGACTCGAACCCCCGACCCGGTGGTTAACAGCCACCTGCTCTACCGGCTGAGCTACACGGGAAAAGCGCTGAACAGGTGGGATTGAATAGGATTTTGGGCCTCTGTGTCAACGCCTTTTTGCGCCGCCCTCGCTACAGCGTCGGACAGTTCCAGCACCTCATGTTGAGGAGGATGCGGCCAAGTCCATAGGTAGTGTAAAGTAGGCGCATGAATGAAGCCTTAATCATTATCCCTACCTACAACGAGCGTGAGAACCTCAAGTCTCTGTGCGATCAAGTGCTGACGGCGCTACCGAGCGCGGACCTCCTCATCGTCGATGACAACTCACCCGATGGCACTGGCCAGCTCGCCGATCAGATGGCGGCAGAGAACCCGCGAATCAATGTCCTGCACCGTAGCGGCAAACTCGGTCTCGGAACGGCCTATATCGCTGGGTTCCGCTTCGCTCTTTCGAAGGGCTACGAGTTCGTTTTCGAGATGGACGCCGACTTTAGCCACGATCCGGTGTATCTCCCTGCGCTGCTTGGAGCGGCCAAAGACGGAGCCGGTGTGGTGATTGGCTCGCGACGTGTGCCGGGTGGTGGGACTGAAAACTGGGGCCTCAGTCGGCAGCTCATCTCAGCGGGAGGCAGCCTGTATGCACGAACCATCCTGGGGCTGGATGTGCGCGACCTGACCTCGGGATTCAAATGCTTCCGACGAGAGGTTCTGGCTGCAATCGACCTCGACGCGGTCCGTTCGAACGGCTACAGCTTCCAAATCGAAATGACCTACCGCGCCGTCCGCAAGAATTTTTCCGTCGCTGAAGTACCAATCATCTTCGTCGATCGTCGCGCCGGTCAGTCCAAGATGTCGAGTAAGATCTTTGCAGAGGCCATGGGCATGGTCTGGCGGCTCCGGTTCGCAAGCGGCATCTAGCTGGGGTCTAGCGTCCCCTTTTCACAGCGACCTGGGCCGTGCGAAAACCAGCCAGGTGGCACGTGTGCTGCTTTGGTGTGTAGGCAGATGGTATGAACCCGGTGGACGTCCTCGACCTTGTGTCTAAGCGAATTCCCCTGGCCAAACGCCTGGGAATTCAAGCTCTCGATGTGTCGTCTACCTCGACGCGGGTGCTGCTGCCATTTGATGCAGAACTAGCCAATCATGGCGGTACCGTGCATGTCAGTGCCCAGTTTGCCGCCGCTGAAACAGCGGCGCTAGCAGCCGGATTGCTTTCGTGTAACGGCCTGGATGTCACATGTCACAGCAAGGGCTGCGAGCTGCGCTTCCGGAAGCCAGCACGCGGCGACTTGCAGGCCAGTGCCCAAATGCCAAGCAGCGATCCCTCGGAACTGAAGCAGCGACTGGTCTCCGAGGGCAAGGTCGATGTCCCAGTGCTGGTCGAAGTCACAGATGGCAGCGGTGAGCGAGTTGCTGAAGGCTCGGTGACGCTGTCGCTTCGCAGAATGTAAGCGGTTCGATCAACCCACGAGTCTGCCGATCCAGCCAATTCTCCGTCGCTGTCAACGGAAGAAACTTGCGTTTTGGTCGACGCGGTGCAGATCCTTCCTAGTGACAAGCTCATGAAGCTTATGAGGGCAATAGTGATGCGGAATCGACGATGGATGTGCGCACTCGGCTTGGCATCCGTACTGGGCGGGAGTCAGTCGGCTTTTGCCAAGGATGCAAGCGAGCTGCACCAAGAGGCGCTCCGGGCCTTCACCGAGGCCCGGTACGAAGAGGCGCTGCGCCTGTTCAAAGAGGCGTAT
>CALLYL010000451.1 GCA_937859535.1 uncultured Myxococcales bacterium | reverse complement strand
CATACTTTTTGGAATTTTTTGGGTCTATTTCCATTAGCACGCGCAGCGCGAACGAGTGCGATTCAATGGTGTCGTTGTACCAAAGCCACGAGCGATCCTCGGGGGCCCAGAACGTCCCTTGGTCTTGCACCGTCTTGGCAGAGTCCATCACCGAGTCCCAAACCAGCTTGGCATCCTGTGGTCGACCCATCCGCTTGAGTGTGAGCGCGAGCAGTCCCTTGATATACGGAGAGTGTTTGCGCCACTTCTTAAACGTATAATCGAGGATCTCCTTTCGCTCGCTCAGCGTCAGCGCATCGCCGGTCCAAGAGGAATCTGGATACGCGGTGGCAACGTAGTTTAGGAGGGTGAGAAATTCCCAGCAGCACTCCTCTTTCTTCATCAGCTTGACGTAGTCCTGCCGGAAGTGTTCGGCCAGGTACTGCCAGCCGCGCTGCACCATCTCTTTGGGAATCTCGACCTTGAACTCTGTGGCCCGTGCCAGGCCACTCATCAGGTAGAGCGTCATGTACGGACTTGGTGGACCGCCCGGGAACCATGGGAACCCACCTGACGAAGTCTGCGCCTTCTTGAGCTTTCCTAACGCCGAATCCCGCTGAGCCTGCGCAATCTGTGGGTTTAGCGTATTTATCATTGGGAGCCCGGGATCGCGGCCTCCCTTTGACAGCTCTAGCCACGGCGATTCCTCTAACGTCATCTTGCGATTGGGATCACTTGCATCCCAACTATCAAGCTGTGTGGTGCGCTTACTAAACTCCTCCGCCGACTTCGCCACCTGTGGGAATTCGCGATACACAGACGAGACAATTCCCGTCGATAGGAATCGGTTGAGGGTCTGTTCCACGCACTCGTACGGATACGTGGTGAGATAGGGAAGCGCTTTGAGGACCGTGTAAAAGAGCTGGGTATCGAGCGTCACCACCAGTTGTTCGTTGATTCGTGATGGATCATCGTTGCGTTTCAGATCCTCAAACGTCATGGTCCGCGAGTCTTTGTCCCGCAGCGTTACAAAGCGCGACTGGGTAAGGTGCATCCGGCTCGGCAGCACGGGCAGGGGCCGCAGCTCTCCATCGGAAAAGTCACCTGCTTGCGCCGTTACTTTGAACGCATAGACACCGACTTTCGGGGGGGCGGACATCGCGAAGGTCAGGCTGGTTCCCTTGCCGGGCTCCACCGAAAACGGCTGACTCGCCGTGCGGACCTGGAACAGCGGCAGCACACTCTGCTGCGTCTCTGGATCGAGGATTTCGAGGAGGAGCTTACCTTTGAGAGGCTTGTCTCCTGCGTTGTTCACCATGACTTTGAGATCGGCGCTATCGGCCTCGCGGAAGAAGCGCGGAAGATAGGGACGGACCATCAGTTCCTTGACGGTGCGGACCTCGCGACGCTCGCTCGCGCCCGAAAGATCCTGCGTCAGCGCATGTACCCACACGTTCCATGAAGTCACTGAGTCAGGGACCGTGAACTCGATCGCCGCGCTGCCATCCTTTTCGGTCAGGAGCTGCGGCACAAAGAACGCCGTCTCAGAGAAGTTCGATCGCAGCGCACTACCGGAGTCCCCTGATGTATCCGTCGCGGGCTGATCTTTGCCTTGCTCGTCCTTGGCCTTGTTTCTGGCCAGACTATCTTTGCCGCTGTCGGCCTTCGCTTCCGGTTCCGCTGGTGCTTTCGCCGGTGGTGTGCTTGCCGATTCTTCTCGAAGTGGGGCCGCCGATGCCATCGGTGCTGGAGGCGGCGCACCTGGTGCCATCGCTCGCATTCCCCCACCAAAGGCCATTCTGCCGCGCATCCCCGGTCCGCCGATTCCGTAGCTGTCTGGGAACACCAACTGGTCCTCCGATAACGAGGGCACAGAGACGCTCTGCCAAATGCTATTCGAGTACACCCACTGCGGATGCTGACTGTCGAGGTTGACCCGACCATAGGAGATGCCGGTTCGGCTTGGATACAGGCTTGCAATCGACGGTGGCGAGTGCGGCGCGAAAACATCCAGGCTGCGGTCGTACATATACGCGAGAAGCTCGACCAATCCGGGGCCCAAGATGTTGTTCTGTGGACCGCGCACCGTGACGCGCCAGGTTTCCTTCTGTCCGGGACGCAGCTTGTCTCGGAACGTCGAAAAGGCCAGCTTGAGATCCTTGTTGTCCCAAGGAACAGAAATCGACAAGCTGCGCGCCATGTACTGATGGTCTCGGATCGCCCATACCTGGATGCCGATTCCGCCGCGATCCGCCTCGCTCATCGGTAGCTCTAGGATCGTGGCTGGGCTGGCCGAAACGATCCGTCGTTCGAGTAGTCGGCCATCGCGAAACAGCTCCACAAATACCGTTTGATTGGGCAGTCCGGAGCCAATCAGAATTCGTGCCTTGTCCCCAACGGAAACCTGGCTTCTCTCTGCGGACACCAGTAGGGGGAGCGGTAGCTTGCTGCTACTCGCCGCGACGACTACTTCCTTCCATGCTTCGGCGGTTGCCCCAAACTCATCTTGGGTCTTGTAGCGCAGCCGATACGTGCCAACCGGTAGATCCGGCAGCGTCACCACCGCCTTGCCATCGGAACCGTGACTGAGCTTGCCCTGAGCTTTAAGTTCTCCGTCGGCAAATGTCGCCAATATCGATTCACTCTGACGGCTGCGATCCCAGCGCGGAAACTGTCCGTCGCCTGGCGTTCGGTAGCGCGTCGGCTGGCTGGGGTCCGTGGGCGGTGTCGGGCGCGCTTGCTCGGCGGGCGGTAGGGTCTGGCTCGGTTCCTTGAGCGCAAACAGCTCATAGGTTCCCTCGCCCGCACGCGGTATCCCATCCAGGCTGTGGCGACGAATGGTCAGCTTGTCCTGATTGCCCTTGACGATGAAGCCGACCTCGCTCGCAATCGTTGCTTCAACGGCCACGAAACCCAGTCGGAAGCTGCGTTTGGCTGATCGAGTCTCACCACCCTCATCGGTTAGGTCCGCGCTGACAGCATAGGAGTACGTGAGGTACTTGCCCTTGCGTTCATCGGCTTCGGGAGTAAAGAGGATGTCAAAGCTGCCATCGGTCCGCAGCGCCGCGACTCCTGATCCCACCGTCTGTTCGTTGCTGCCGCCCTCTTCGCTCCCGCCAAAGCCGAAGTATCCCCACCACCACGGATAAAACGTCTGTCGCTTAATCCGCCACTTGATCTTGCCCTGCGTCACCGGCAGCCCAAAGTAGTACTTCGCTTCTCCGGTCAGCGTCGCTGGTCGGTTGAGTCGCAGCGCCACCGTGGGGTCTTTGAGGCTGACTTCGAACGTCGGACGCTTGTATTCCTCGACCTTGAGGTAGCCGTAACCCGAGTAGTTGGTGGTTTCGATGCGCCAGTTACCGAGCAGTCGTCCCGTGGGAATCACGAACTCACCGGCCGCCGTACCAAATTCGTTGGTATGAACCTGCGCCGTGGCCACTACCTGGCTGTTGGGATCGAGCAGCCGTACTTGCAGCGCGGTCTGCGGCACCACCTTCAGCTTGCCTTCGTTGTGCTGCCCCTCATAGGCGACGATCTTCCACAGGATCTTTTGACTTGGGCGGTAGATGCTGCGATCGGAAAACACCAGCGCTGCGCGGTGGGTCGACGGTTCGTGGTCGTAGCCCAAGTAATAGCTGTTCGGATCGACCGAGCGGTCTTTGCCAGACTCGGCCAGCACGAACACGCCGGTGTTGCCCACGGATGGGAATCGCGCCAGGCCGGTCTTGTCGGTCTTCTGTTCGGCGATGCTCTTGTGCTTCTCTTGCCAGTTCTGACGGTACAGATGAACCTGCGCGCCTTCGACCGGCAGGCCGGTTTCTCCCGAGACCACCGTTACGTCGACGTTGCTGCCGCGAGTCCGGCTCTGAATCACCAGGTCGGTCACGATCAAGTTCATCGCCTGAACGCGGTTCGCCCCATCGCTAAAGTCCGGCAGAAACGAAGCCATCACCACGTAGGCTTTCGGCCCCGACAGCGGTGGCGTCACAAACGTGGTGTGGGTTTGATAGTCGGGCGTCGCAGGTAGCTCTGCCGTCCACTCCACCGACGGTCGCCGATTGACGATCGACCGCATCTCCTGATAGCCCCATAGCAGGTTGTAGTCTTTTGATGACTCGACCCGCGACTTGAGATCCTGCTCATAGGCGCGGAAGTACAGCTTGCCCAGGTTCTTGTGGGTGACTTGGATCGACCGTCGGCGCGCCCCATCGATCAACATGCTGGTGATCTGGAACTCTGGCGCTTCGATGCTCTGGACCATCGCTTGACAGCGCAGTCCGCCGTACGAGCTCGGGAACGCCTGCTGTCCCGCCATCGCGAGAGTACGTGCCCGAACCAGATCACCGGTTTCACGTACGAACTGCGCCAGCAGTGCCTGACCACGCGCCCACCACTCTCGAGCTTTGTGCGAGGGCAAGAGCGTCTTTTCTAGGTAACCAATGATCGCGTCGCGGTCGGGCTTCTCCTGAAACGAGCTATGCAGCCGCTCGACTCGCACGAGCCGAGCTTCAAGCGCTGCATCGCCGTGACCTTGCTGCGCGTGCCACGCCTCCAGGTCCGACAGCACTCGTACGATCTTGGTGAGCGGGTGTACGCCCGGGTCGTCGAATGTACCGCCTCCATCCACCATCGCTGGATCTTGGAGCAGCTTGGCAAACGGGAGCCGGAACACCTCATTTAACTGTTCAGGCGTCCATCCCTCGGTGTTGGCCAGGTGCGACACGAACAGATAGCTCAATGCGTCGCGTAGCGTGCCGCGAATGTGCTCTGGATAGTTGTTTGGCGTCACGTACGGGGCCAGTGACTTGACGGGCAGACCACCCAGCTCGACCCGACGCTGCCACAGTCGCTCATACGACCGCGCCGCTTCGAGGAAGATCTGCTCCTTGGTCCACGCTTTGAGGTCGACCGCTTGCTTGCTTTCGACCTTTTCGCGCCGTCCAATTTCCCACGAATAGGCCGACAGGTACGTCATCAGTGAGTGCGCGTAGTACAGCTCCAGCGCCGCTTGCGACAGCGAGTCCTTGGGCCACGGCTGTTCACGCAAGAACCGTACTGCCGTCTCATAACCGTGCAGGCCCACCTGAAGCTGGACGTCTTTGATGAGCGTCTCGGTCCACTCCTCGCCGTTGCCTTTTTGCTTGGCAGCGTCGCGAATGCTGGCGATGAGCGTGCGCGCCTCTTCCAGCTTTTGATCCTCGATGAGCTTGTCGACCTTCTTCCACTCTGAACTCCGGGGCATGCTGGTCCTTCCTGGCGGGGGCTTGTCGGGGGTAGGCACGGTGGCAGCGTGGGCATCGCTCACCGGATGAATCTCGTCTCGGTTGCACGCGGAGTGACCAAGCAGCATGGCCGAAAGCAGGACTGGCACCCATCCCAACCGTAGACACAGGCTTCGCGGAGGCTGAAACATGGCAAGAGAATACCGCAATTCCCAAAAACCGAGCAGCGAGCGCTCCGTTCGCAGATCCGCTCAAAGCTTGCAAATCGTGGGTAGCTTTGTATCCTGGCCGCGAGAAACTAGGCTTGCTCGGTCTACATCAACCCCTACAGAAACAGTTTTTCTGTGTAAGCTGTGCAACCAATCGGTCCCTGGAATAAAGACCGCTGGTCAGCCATTTCATCAAATACAGAACCCAATAAGCCATGACTCACGAAGGTTCCCCGGAGAGAGGTTTAGGAATGAATAAGACAGGCGTCATCTTGGGCACGCTCGGTGCCCTGATTGTCGGCTTCCTTGTCGGGCAGCGCGTGCATCTCGACAAAGACACCGATACGAGGCCCGTTCCCACGGCAGCCCCAGACTCATCGGTAGAGCGCTACAAGATACAAGTAGGCAATGCCCCGGTCACCGGCTCCCCAACGGCCAAAGTCACCATCGTCGAGTTTTCAGACTATCAGTGTCCGTTCTGCTCGCGGGTCGAGCCGACCCTCGAAAAGCTGAAGCGCAGCTACGGCAAGGATCTGCGGGTCTCCTTCCGTCACAATCCACTGCCGTTCCATCCGAATGCCGCACCGGCAGCGCGGGCCGCGATGGCCGCACGCGAGCAGGGTGACGACAAGTTCTGGGCGTTCCACGGCAAGCTGTTCCAAAACCAGGACAAGTTGGATGATCAGCACTTTGAGCAGTTCGCCTCTGAGCTGGGCCTAAACGTCGCCAAGTTCAAGTCCGATCTCGGACAGAACCGCAGCAAGTACGACGAGCAAATCCAGCGCGACCAGGCCGAGGCTTCCAAGTTCGGTGCGCGAGGAACGCCAGCGTTCTTCATCAATGGTCGGCCGCTATCGGGCGCTCAGCCCTACGACAACTTCTCCAAGATTGTCGACGAAGAACTAGCGACGGCGAGCAAGCTACTCAAGGCGGGCGTGAAGCCCGAGCAGCTCTACGCCTCGCTCATCCAAAACGGCAAGGAGCAAGCATCGGCAGACAAGCCCGCACAGCAGCAGGCGAAGCCGGAGTTTAAGCTCCCCGACCCGAGCGTTGTGTTCAAGGTTCCGGTTGGCAACGGCCCCGTCGTTGGCCCGAAGACCGCCAAGGTCACGATCATTGAGTACTCGGACTTCCAGTGTCCGTTCTGCTCGCGGGTCGGTGGCACCCTGGCCCAGATTCGTAAGAACTTTGATGGCGATGTGCGGATTGCCTTTAAGCAACTGCCGCTGCCCTTCCACAACAACGCCCACATCGCCGCCGAGGCTTCGCTCGCCGCGCACGAGCAGGGCAAGTTCTGGGAGATGCACGACAAGATGTTTGCGAACCAGCAGGCGCTTGATAAGGACAGCCTCATCAAGTACGCCTCGGAGCTGGCACTCGATGTCGGCAAGTTCAAGGCTGCGCTCGAGACCGGCAAGTTCAAGAAGCAGGTCGATGACGAGCTGGCGGAGGGGAACTCCTTCGGTGCGCGTGGCACTCCGTCGTTCTTTATCAACGGCAAGCCGTTCCATGGCGCGCAGCCCTTCGACAACTTCGAAAAGGTCATCCAAAACGAGATCAAGCTGGCCAATGCCAAGCTGCAGACCGGCACCGCTCCTGATGCCATCTACGCCGAGCTGACCCGGGACGGCAAAGACAAGGCCGAG
This sequence comes from uncultured Myxococcales bacterium, assembly GCA_937859535.1. GTDB lineage: Bacteria > Myxococcota_A > Polyangia > Palsa-1104 > JAEUJZ01 > JAEUKA01. The sequence goes on along the minus strand of CALLYL010000451.1, from coordinate 2,108 downwards.
GCACCGAAGCCTGCCGCGCAGCCGACGCCTGCCGAAGACAAGACCATCTACAAGGCGCTGATTGGTGACGCTCCGATGAAGGGCCCAGCCAATGCCAAGGTTACCATCGTCGAGTGGTCGGACTTCCAGTGTCCGTTCTGTTCGCGGGTCGAGCCGACCATCACCCAGCTTATGAAGGAATACCCGAAGGACGTTCGGGTGGTCTTCAAGCAGCTTCCACTGCCGTTCCACAACAACGCTCATGCTGCTGCGGAGGCCGCGCTGGCCGCTCATGAGCAGGGCAAGTTCTGGGAGATGCACGCCAAGCTGTTTGCCAATCAGCAGGCACTGGATCGTCCGAACCTCGACAAGTACGCCCAGGAACTGGGTCTCAACATGAAGAAGTTTGCCGCCGCGCTCGACTCGGGCAAGTACAAGGCCAAGGTCGATGCGGAGCTGGCCGAAGGCAACAAGATTGGCGCGAACGGCACCCCGGCCTTCTTCATCAACGGTCATAGCCTCTCGGGTGCTCAACCGATCGAGGCCTTCAAGGCCGTCGTCGATTCCTCGCTCAAAGAGGTCGACGCGATGCTCAAGGCCAAGAAGATCCCGGCCGCTAAGGTCTATGACGAGATCATGAAGAGCGCGGTCGAGAAGGCCGCTGCACCTCCGGCGGGTGGCGACGAAGAGAACGACAAGACGGTCTACAAGGTCGAACCGGGCGACGGTCCCAGCTTCGGCAGCAAGAATGCCCCGGTGACCATCGTGGAGTTCTCGGACTTCCAGTGCCCGTTCTGCTCGCGGGTGGTTCCGACGCTGAAGAAGATCAAAGAGACCTACAAAGACAAGGTCCGCGTGGTGTGGCGCAACTATCCGCTCCCGTTCCACCAGAACGCCAAGCCCGCCGCCGAAGCAGCCCTGGCCGCCCACGCTCAGGGCAAGTTCTGGGAGATGCACGACAAGCTGTTTGAAAACCAGCAGTCGCTGGATCGGCCCAGCCTCGAGCGTTTTGCCGCAGAGATTGGTATCGATGTCTCGCGCTTCAAGGCAGACCTTGACTCGGGTCGCTATAAGGCTCAGGTCGACGCCGATTTCAATTACGGCAACGGCCTCCCTGGTGGCGGCATGGGCACCCCGACCTTCTTTATCAACGGTAAGAAGATTGCCGGTGCCTATCCGTTCGAGAAGTTCGACGCCATGATCAAGGAAGCACTCGCCGCCAAGGGCAAGTGATTCCCCGCTTACCCCATCCGCCGCTTCCCATCCGCCGTCCGCGCTTGACCCGGCTATAATGGCCAGGTGACGGTCCTTCAGAGTACGGCGGAGCCTCCCTCCCTTTCGAATTCTCCTCATCAGACTTCGGTGGCCACAAGCTGGCTCGCGAAGATGCAAGCCCCGATTGAGGGGCTGATGCGTGCGCTCGATCGCTGGTTGACCGACTCGCTGCATGCCGGGCCGGCGATGGTGGGTCTGGCTCACTTGCTGGTGATCATCACCTTCACCGTGCTGCTGGCCTGGCTCGGTGGCTGGCTGTGCCGCTGGCTGAGTCGACGTCTGCTAGAGGCAGGCAGCGACTTGGCCTCTCAGCTCTTGGCGCTGTGCGCCAGGCCACTGCGCTACGTGGTGTTGTTCATCGGTCTGTCCGAAGCGGTCGAGGATGCCTGGCCCGCGATGCGTGGTCCTGGTCGCTGGGTCGCAGGCTCGCTGTTCGTCCTGGCGGTGATCGTCGGCGTTCGCGGTCTTGGGTCGCTGTCTCGACTGATGGTCGAGCTGGTGGTTCGTCCCAAGCTAGAGGTTCCCGACGAGTCCCACGCGGAGAGCACTCCCGGAACTCCGCGCAGCAGCTCGGGTCGGGCGCTGGTTCCGCTTCTGCAACGACTCGCTCAGGTGGTGCTGTGGCTGGCCGGGCTGATCCTGATACTGGACCACTTCGGCCAAAACGTATCGTCGGTCGTGGCTGCCCTCGGCGTGACCTCCCTGGCGATTGGTCTGGCGTCGCAGCAAGCGCTTTCGAACATCATTGCCGGGCTGGTCCTGGCGCTCGACCATCCGTTTCGGATTGGGGACCGAATTCGACTGCCGGGCGGCGAAGGCGGCGAGGTGCTCGATGTCGGGATGCGCTCGACGCA
>CALLYL010000450.1 GCA_937859535.1 uncultured Myxococcales bacterium | reverse complement strand
ATGCGTGTCTTCAAAGATGGTGACACCATCACCATCGAACCATTCCGAGCCACTGCATTTCCGGTGGTGAAGGACTTGGTGGTGGATCGATCGTCGTTTGATCGCATCCAGCAGGCCGGTGGATATGTCTCTGTGAATACCGGAGCGGCGCAGGACGGAAACGCAATTCCGATTCCCAAGGCTGAAGCCGACATTGCCTTTGATGCAGCCGCGTGCATTGGCTGCGGAGCGTGCGTAGCGGCTTGCAAGAACAGCTCGGCGATGCTCTTCCTATCGGCCAAGCTTGCGCAGTACAGGCATCTGCCGCAGGGACAGCCGGAGCGGGTTCGTCGTACGGTGCGGATGGTGGAGGCTGCCGATCGTGAAGGCTTTGGCAACTGCACCAACCTGTATGAGTGCGAAGCGGTGTGTCCGAAGAACATTCCGGCTCACTTTATTTCGGAGATGAACGTCGATTACTTCCGAGCGGCGATCATTTCACGCGAGTTTGACGATGTGAACAAGGGAGCAGAGGACGAGGGGTAATCGACAATGATCGTGCCCAAGCAGACCTCGTGGCGATGGCAGCTTGTCGTTGCTGCTGTGCTGTCCTTGATTGGGCTCGGGTTGTCGCTGTATCTCACCCGTCAGCACTACCTGTTTATCGAGTCCGGCAGTCCCAGCGCCTGCAATTTCGGCGGTGCCTGGAACTGTGATTTGGTCAGCAGTGGGCAGTACTCGGAGCTTTTCGGCGTTCCTCTTTCGCACCTTGGAACGCTGTTCTATTTGTTGACCGGACTGCTTGCGGCTCTCGGTCTGCTTCGCGACTCATTCCGTACGTACGCGCACGGTCTGCTACTGGTGTTGGCGATACCGTCGGTTCTGGTGTCAATCGGGCTGTTCGCTCTGTCAACGGTGGTGATCCGTGCTGTGTGTCTGTTCTGCATCTCGATGTATGCGGTGAATCTGGGACTTCTGCTGACCACACTGGTCGCAGGACGGGCCGCCACTAGCGCGCTGGGCTTGATTCGCTGGAGCGAAGTGTTGCGCAGTCCGGCGGTGGTGTTGGTGGTGATTGGTAGTCTGTGTGGAGGGCTTGGTTCGATGCTGGCGATTCGCCACGTGTTGGAGAGTCAGCGGCTTGCAACCAAGCTCGCGGCTGCCCTCGCTGCCAAAGAGATTGTCAAGTCAGAGGTGAAGTCCGGTGTCCCTCCGCTGGATATTCCTTCGGCACCATCGCAGGGTCCGAAGGATGCCCCGATTACACTCATCGAGGTGAGCGACTTTGAGTGTCCGTTTTGTCAAAAGGCGGCCGGACTGGTTGAGGAACTGCTCACTCTGTATCCCGGCAAGATCCGAGTTGTGTTTCGTCACTTCCCGCTCGATGAGGCATGCAACCCTTTGGTCAAGCGCAAGATTCACGACCATGCGTGTTCAGCGGCGCGGACTGCGTACTGTGCGGGTCTGCAAGGGAAGTTCTTCCCGATGGCGAAGAAGCTGTTCGGAGGGGCCGCAGAAGAAGATGACCACACCCCGCTGGCCAAAGAACTGGGCTTAGATGTGCCGATGTTCTCTCGCTGTCTGCTCAGTCCAGAGGCTCACAGCACCCTGCTTTCGGATATCTCAACAGCGAACCAGCACGGTGTGCGTGGAGTTCCGGTGATCTTCCTCAATGGTCGACCCGTGAAGGGGGCCCAACCGATTGCCACCTATCGCCAGATCATCGATGAAGAGTTGGCAAAGGTACCTAGGTAGCAAGACCTCGCGATCGTCTTACCTAGTAATCCTCCACATCCCCTAGACATCTAGCTCACGACAAATCGTGCCTGATAGGAACCAAAGTTCCGGTAGACGGTGACAACTGGGCGCTATCGCGTTCCTGGTAACGGCAGCTTTCTGTAGCTGGGTGTGAGGAGATCCGAGCGACGTTGCGGTCGTCCACCACTCGATGAAGAGCCTTGAATACCAGCCCCCGTTCAGGCTACTATTTCGCCTAAGTTCTGCTCAGCAGATGAGCAGCGGAGGGGGAGGGTACTTTGACTATGAAGACGGTAGTGAGTTGGGCATGTGGGATTAGCTTATTGGGGGCGATGGGTTGCGCTGGTCAGCCGAGTGAAGGACAGGATCCGATCAGCTCGCTTCATCAGGCCGACTTCGTAAACGGCAACTTTGAGGCCGGTACCCTGAACGGCTGGACGACAACGACCAACCTCAATCCAACAATTCCAACGTTTCCGCCGCTTTCGGTGGCAAACCTGGGCCTGACGGCGGGCGGGACCAACTTCACGTCAGTGAAGACGGGTGCCACGCCAGAATCAGTACTCGCGGCGGGTATTGGAGCGATGGATACGCTGAAGTATCCACGATTCGGAAAGTACTCGGCGGTCGTCAATGAGCTTGGCCTGAATAACAATGTCAATACGTTGACGCAGACGATGACCACCACGGCAGCGGACGTCGATGCTTCCGATGGAAACATCCATGTTCGGTTCGCGTTGGCACCGGTTCTTCAGAATCCTGGTCACTCCCAGCAGCAGCAGCCGTACTTTTACGTGGAAGTGCGCAATACCACTCAGAACAAGCTGCTGTGGTCCTCGTTCAACTTCTCGGGGCAGACCGGTGTACCGTGGAAAAATGACACGGGTGGCAATGGCTCACAGTACACCGACTGGCAGCTCTTTGATATCGCACCGGGCTCTGCTGATCTGGCGATTGGCGACAAGGTCATCGCGACGATCATCGCCGCAGGCTGTGCCCAGGGCGGTCACTGGGGCCATCTGTACGTCGATGGCTTCGGTCCGTTCATCCCCGGTCTGACGGTGGCAGCGACGGCTGCTCAATCGGCCAACGCGGACTCAGATCTGGTCTATACGTTCCTTGCCAAAAATGGCGGTGGTGCAGCGGCCAGCAACGTCATCGTCGAGGAGTTCCTGCCCGCTGGTACGACCTATGTGTCGACCAACGGTGGCAACTGCGTGTTCGCAGCCGGTCCTCCGCCGAAGATCACCTGCAACCTGGGCAACATGCCAGCGGGTGGCAGCAGCACGTTCCAACTGACGGTTCACATCAACCCGGGGGCCACTGGAACCATCAACAACGGCAACTACAACATCAAGGCGATGGGTGCCTCGCCGCTGATTGGTCCGCTGGTGCAGACCGCCGTGACCATGAACGTCAAGTATGCAGATCTGGGGGTTACGGTGAGCGATGGCGCTGCTGCCGTTGAGTGGGGCGCGCCGGTCTCGTACAAGGTTGTCGTCACCAATAATGGTCCGACGGCTGTGACCGGAGCCAAGATCTCCGACCTTCTGCCTGCGAACCTGACCGGGGCCGCTTGGACCTGTGTGGGCGCAAATGGCGGTGTCTGCGGCGCTGCCAGCGGAAACGGCGCGCTCAACACGACTGCCGATCTTCCGGTCGGTGCCACCGTGACCTACACCGTCAACGCCAACGTGATCGCTGGCACGGGAACGGGCTCGGTGAGCTATCGCGTCAACGTGGCCCCGCCCGCGACCGTCGTTGATAACTCGCTGCGCAACAACAGTGCAGTCGATACCAACGCGGTTGGCAAGCTGTGGACATTGACTGTTGATAAGGGCACCAGCATTGGCTCGGGCGCAATCGTCAGCAGCCCGACGGCGATTCTGTGCGGTACGGCCTGCACCACCCAGAACGCAAAGTTCCTAGAAGGCCAGATGGTGACGCTGACTGCTGTTCCCGACCCCGGCAAGAACTTCTTTGATGGTTGGGCTGGCGACTGCGCCTCGGCGGGCAAGGCCCTGCAGTGCACGATTACCATCACCAAAGACACGAACGTTAGCGCCCTGTTCTCGCTGCCGACCTATGCCATTACCACTACGACTCCAGACGGTCATGGCACGATTACCTGCACCCCGAATCCGGTACCGGACGCCAAGGACTCGGTCTGCACGATTACCCCGGAGCCGGGCTATGAACCGGACACCGTGTCTCTCGATGGCGGCGATGTCTCGGGCCAGGTATCGAACGGTACCTACACCATTCCGGGGGTCACGGCGGAACACGCCCTGTCGATCACCTTCAAGAAATCGCTCGGCACCGCCTGCGGAGATCGGACCGAGTGTAAGTCGGGCTTCTGCGCCGATGGCGTCTGCTGCAACTCGACCTGCGATGGCCAGTGCAATGCGTGTGACGTCGCCGGATCGGCTGGCACCTGCTCGCCGGTGGTTGGCGCGGCCCCTCACGGCAGCCGAACCCAGTGTGCGGGCAACCTCGCTTGCGGTCCGGGTGGTGCTTGCTATGACACCTGCGTGAGCGGTGAGCAGTGTGCGGCTGGCAGCCTGTGCGCGAGTGGTGCTTGTGTGAGTGCTGCCGACTACAAACTGACCGGTGGTGGCCTCCTCGGCTGCGACGTCAGCGGTCAGCATGGCTCGTCAGCTTCGACGGCTTCGGCACTCGGCATGCTGACCCTTCTCGCCCTGGCCGCTCGTCGTCGTCGCGTCCGCGCCTAAGCTCCTGGAAGCACCTCTTGCTCATGTGAGTCCCTCACCGGTTTTTGGCCGGTGCGGGGCGTCTCCGTGATATGAACTTCCTGGATGTTGCGACGGTCAGCAGTCAGCCTAGGCATCGGAGCGGCACTTGTCATAAGTCGCCCGCTTTCGTCGCACGCCGAAGATCCACATCCACCGATTCGTCGTGAAATGTCTCGACCGCCGAGTCCGGTACCAAGTCCCACCGATCAGAGTCCCGAGGCGAGGCTGCAGCGCGGCAAGCTGGCGTATCAGCGGGGAGACTACGCGGCGGCGGTGCTGACGCTGCGGCCACTTCTGTATCCGCAGACCCTGCTTGCGCAGGAAGACCAACTGATACTTGCCCATAAGCTGCTGGCGCTGTCCTATTTCTTCGAGCACGACGAGCCAGGAGCAGAGCAAGAATTCAACCTACTTTTGTCGCTGCGGCCGGACTTTGCGCTCGATCAGTTGGTCGATCCGCTGAAGGCGGTGGCCTTTCTTGATGAGATTCGCCGTCGCAACGAGCAGCGGCTTGAAGAGATTCGCCGTCAGCAAGAAGAAGAACAGCGCCAAAAGGCGGAAGCAGAGGCCCTGCAGAAGCGTGCCGAGCAGCTCGCCCAGAAGCAAGCCAAGCGGGTCTATTACGAGCGCGTCGTTCATCGCAAGTTGAGCCCGCTTCAGTTTGTACCGTTTGGGGTTCCGCAACTGGCGGATGGACGAATCGCGGCAGGAACCATTTTCTTGATTGGTGAAGCGCTCACCGGAGCGGCCTCGGCAGGTACCTGGTTGACGGTGCGCTTGCGCTATCCGGATAACACCTTTCCAGCTCGCGAATACCAGGCCGCACAAGCTCTGACGGGGACGTATCTGGGGACTGGCTCGGCGTTTTGGGTGCTGGTGCTGGCCGGTCTGGTCGATGCGCTGTGGCATGCTCGAACCAGCATTGAGATCCGCGAGCTTGCCGAGCCGCCGAAAGAGCTTGCTCCGACGCCACCGGAAGCAAGCAGTGCTCCTGCTATCACCCCTGCTCTGAGTTTGGCATTCTAGGATCCGCATGCTGACCCTTCGCTTGACTGTACCGACGGTGTCCGAGTCGCGTTTGGTTCGGCTTGTCAAGCCGCTGACCACGTTTGGACGAAGCGCCGATAACGACATTGTCGTGACCGATCCACAGGTGAAACCAAGTCACGCCTACTTTTCTCGATCGGAAAACGAAGTCACGGTGGTACCCGTCGATGGGGATGTTCTTTCCGGTGGGAAGCGGAAGAGCAAGCTGCGTCTGTCGTACGGTGAGCGGGTTCAGCTTGGCGGCTGCACGGTCGAGCTGATTCCTGAGCCGGTTGCCTCGGAGACGCCGCTGCGAGCGGTCGGGGATTCCGATGTGCTTCAAGCGGTGCGCAAGCTGCATCGCTTTTCTGAGCGCCTGCTCAATCACTACGAGCCTGAGGAGATGTGGACGGCTCTGGTCGATGCAGTGGTCGAGATCACTCAGGCGGACAACGGCTTTTTGGTTCTGTCCGAACCGGGTCTGCCACCGCGTATCAAGCTCGGTCGGGCCAAAGGGCAGCAGCCGGTGAGTGAGCCCGACGCCAAGCTGTCCGACTCGATCGTGGCCAAGGTGCTGCGGACCGAGCAGCCAGTCATTGTCAGCGATGCCTGCAAAGACGCAGAGTTTCAGAATGCGCAGTCGGTGATGTATCTGCGGCTGTCGAGCGTCATGTGTGTGCCGCTGCGCGAACGGGGACAGCTTCTCGGTGCGCTGTACGTTGGGTCGAGTGACGTGAAGCGGTTGTTTCGCAGTGCCGACCTGGAAGTGCTGACCGTGATTGCCGCACAGGCCGGACTCTTGCTCCGCAATGCCAATTTGTTGGCTGAGCTAAGGCGGGACAATCAGCGACTCGGTGTCGAGCTGGAGCAGATGCGGAGCGTGGCGATTGCGAGCGTTGGCATTGGCCTGGGCGCTTCGCCAGTGATGCAAGAGGTGATGCGCACTGTCGGAAAGGTGGCGCAAAGTGATGTGTCTGTGCTGATCACGGGTGAAACCGGTACCGGTAAGGAGCTGGTAGCACAAGAGATTCATCGTCGGTCACCACGTGCCAAGGGTCCGTTTGTCGCCATCAACTGCGGTGCGATTCCGGAGCAGCTCCTAGAGTCCGAGTTGTTTGGGCATGTGCGCGGAGCGTTTACGGGGGCTGTCGCCAACAAACCTGGTCGTCTGCAAGCGGCACAGGGCGGCACCATCTTCCTGGATGAAATTGGTGAGATGCCGATGCCCCTCCAGGTCAAGCTGCTGCGTGTCCTGCAAGAGCGGGTGATCTTGCGGGTTGGCGATAACAAGCCCGAGCCGGTCGATGTGCGTGTCCTATCGGCTACTCACCGGGATCTTTCGACGGAGATTCGCTCTGGTCGCTTCCGTGAAGACTTGTATTATCGACTCAACGTCGTGCAGGTGCAGCTTCCGCCGCTACGCGACCGTGGCGATGATGTCCTGCTGTTGGCGCGTTCGTTCCTTCGTCGCTTTGCCGATGAGCTGAAGCTGCCGCAGCGTACGCTGTCTCCGATGGCGGAGCTGGCGATTCGGCGTTTCGGATGGCCCGGCAATGTTCGGCAACTGGAAAACCACATCAAGAAGGCGCTGGTGATGGCAGATCGTGAAGTGCTGGAGCCCGAAGATTTGGGGCTTTTGACCCAGCAAGCGACCGAGATTGTGCCACTTGCCGACGCCAAAGAGCGCTACGCTCGTCAGTACGTACTCGATACGCTGGCACTGTGTGGGGGCAATCGGACCAAGGCCGCGCAAGCGCTTGGGGTGGATCCGCGCACCGTCTTTCGATTCCTGGAGCGCGAGGATTCTAGCAAGTCGGAGTAATTGCGAATGCGTACGGTGGGTCTGTTCGTAACTGTTGGATGGTTGGTCTGTGCACCGTCAGCCTGGGCCGATCAGGTGCAGCCGTCTTCAGCCGTGCCGTCAGCGGCTTTACCAAGCCCCGCGGTCTATTCCGATTCGGTATTTCGTTATGACCTGCGCGTCGATGTGCCGATTACGGTAGTGGGCATTGCAGCCTGGGCTACAACCGAGGTTCTCAAGCCACAGATTGGACCGACAGAATGTCGCTGGTGCGATCGGGCCGCCGATGGAACAGACACGCTCAATGGGCTCGATGCTGGGGTTCGCCGACTGCTGGTTTCTGGGAACAAAGGCGTTCCAGATCAAATCAGCAATGTCACCGCCTTTGGGATGATGCCGGTGCTGATGGTGGGGCTTGGGGCTCTGTCGAATTACTCCCAGGGCTCTGCCAAGCAGGGTCTCATCGATCTGCTACTGGTCGCGGAGGCAACGGCGCTGGCGGTAGATGTGAACCAGCTCGTCAAGTATGCGGCAGGGCGCGAGCGACCGTTCGTTCATGTTCTGCCAGCGTCCGAAAAGTCGCTGGTCCCAAATGCGGCCGATAACAATGTCTCGTTCTATTCTGGACACACCACACTGACTTTCGCGCTGGCCACTGCGACTGGGACGGTGGCGTCGCTGCGAGGATATCGGTTGGCACCGGTTATTTGGACGATAGGAATCCCTTTGGCTACGCTCACCGGAATCTTGCGGATCAGTGCGGATCGACACTATTTCACCGATGTGATGACCGGCGCGGTGATTGGATCGGCGATGGGATTTCTGGGCCCGTGGCTGCACAAAAAGCAAAAGCCAGGAGCCGCAATGTCCATCTATCCGGTGATTACGACCAGTCGGCAGAGTCATCCCCTGAGCAGCGAGGGAGTCATGGCCGGACTTGTCTGGAGTGGCACTCTGTAGAGTCGTCAGCAGATATTAGGCAGGATACATGCTTGATTCTTCGCGGTGCCCATGGGGGTTGCTGTCGTGCTCGCAGAGTGCCCGGAGGAACGCTTCGCCGTAGCGCTCTAGCTTGACCTTCCCAACGCCGGGGACTTGCGCCAGCGTCGCAAGCGTGCGTGGTTTGCGAGCGACCATTTCGTGCAGGGTGGAGTCGTGAAAGACGACATACGGCGGAATTCCCTGTTCTTCGGCCAGGCGGCGGCGAAGGGCTCGCAGGGTTTCAAATAGATCATCGGTCCCTTGGATGGTGTTGGCAGTGGCCACTTTCGACACACGGAGCTTTTCGGCTTTGGCCTTCGGGGTACGTGCCTTTTTGGCGGGCGCGTCATCCTCTCGCAGGAGGAGCGTGGTCTGGGCGCGAAGCAGCTCCCACGAGCGGCGGTTGAGCAGGAAGGCACCGAACTCGGCCTCGACATCGAGGAATCCCATCGCTGTGAGTTGACGGAACACGCTCGACCAGCGCTTCTCATCTTCTGCTTTGCCAATCCCAAAGACACTCAAGCGGTCGTGTCCGAAGCGATCAATCTTTTCGGTATGCAAGCCGCGCAGCACATCAATCAGGTGTCCTGCTCCAAATCGCTGTTCGGTGCGCGCCACGGCACTCAGTGCTTTCCGTCCGAGCTCTGTTCCGTCAAAAGCACGCGGAGGAGCCAAGCAGTTGTCGCAGTTTCCGCAGCTCTCCGGATGTGATTCCCCAAAGTACGCCAGCAAGTTTTGTCGTCGACAAGAAACGCTCTCACATAGTCCAAGCAGAGAACCGAGCTTGCGCTGGCTGAGTCTTTTCCACTCCTCGGTCGCTTCACTCTGCTCGATCATGCGGCGCTGGCTTACGACATCACCCAAG
>CALLYL010000449.1 GCA_937859535.1 uncultured Myxococcales bacterium | reverse complement strand
AAGGGTTTGGTACAGGCCGTCGCACTGATCGAACTAGCCAAGTCCGGTTGGGTCGAACCTGTGGCTGTGAGTGACCGCTGCTGGCCCGTGCTGATCCATCAAGTCCTGGCCATGTCCCTGGCTGGAGACGGAGTAGCGCCAGACACGGCCTGGGAACACCTGCGCCGCATTCCGGACTTCCGCGGCATCTATCGTGCCGAATTCGATCGCCTAGTCGCCTGGATGTTGCGCGATGGGGCGTTATTTCTGACGAGTGGTCGCTTGCTGTTGGGCCCCAAAGCAGAGAGACGCTTTGGACGGCGCAACTTCATGGACCTGTACGCAGTGTTCTCCAGCCCGCAGAGCTATTCCGTCCAGACCTCAAACGGCCAACCACTGGGTACGTTGAACCAAGGCTTCGTCGATCGTCTGGTCGATGGGGTGAGCTGCTTTCTGCTGTCTGGACGAGCTTGGGCAGTATTGAACGTGCAGCACGGCGATCGCCGCATCATCGTAGAACACGCACCGCGCGGGAAGCAGCCGACATGGGGGGGATTTCTGCCCAGTTTCCTAGGACTTGAGGTCTGCCAACAGATCCGCTCCATCATCAGCTCAGAGACGGTCTATCCATACCTGTCCGATGAAGCGGCTGCGCTGGTGACAGGGCGACGCGACGCGCTGCGCGGGCCCTTAGACTCAAGTGCAAGTGGCATTGAGGTCACCGATGATGAGATCCGCTGGTGGACTTTTGCCGGCGGACGCATCAACACCACCTTGCGGTACGCACTACAGGCATTGGGGACGGACTGGAAGGTGATCCCCGACAACTTTATGATCAAGCTGCGCGGCGAACAGTTGAACGAAGGGCGGTTTCGCGAGCTGATCGCAAAGTTGCGCGACCTCGAGTTCTGGGAGAACGCTAAGTTATGGGCCGAGGTGGCCGAGTCACTGCCCGCGTTTCGTCTGAGCAAGTTTCAGCCGCTCATGCCGCCCTGGGTGGAGCGCGAGGTGGTGGCGGGGTATCTGCTGGACATTGCGGGGGCGTGGCGTTGGCTGACGGGGGGTCCGCGTACGACGCTGTCACGCCTGCCCTCTGGAGTCATCGAGCAGTTTCAAAAGAACGCCGAGCGCCAACTGCCTGCTGTCCAGGCAACACAAGTTGCGCCCCCCATCCAGGGGGACATCCGGACGCAGCCGACGGTTTGGATCGATTCGGCGCTAGCGCTGCAAGAGGCCGTCGTCGCACTGCAACAGGAAGATGTACTCGGATTGGATGTAGAAACCACAATCGGGAGTCGGGCCCTGTGCTTGGTCCAGATTGCATCTCGAAACAGTACCTATCTGATCGACGCGATGGAGGTAGCCGAGTTGGAGCCTCTGGCCACGCTCTTCGCCTCCACCAAGATTGCCAAGGTCATCCACAACGCCAGCTTCGAGCGTTCAGTTCTAGGGCAGTATGGACTTGTCTTGGAATGCGTCATAGACACGCTCGACTTGTCGCGAGAAAAGCACGGCCGTCGAGCTGACGGTGGACACAGCCTGAAGTCCGTTTGTGCCCGTGAGTTCGGCCTAACCATCGACAAGAGCGAACAAACGAGCGACTGGTCTCAGCGGCCGCTGACTGAGAGCCAGCTGCGCTATGCCGCACTGGATGCCGAGATCCTCTTGCGGCTATACGATCATTTCGGTGCCCGGGCGGTCCATCCCCTGCCGAGTTTGCTGTCGCGCTGCTGAGCATCTCCAGCTGTGCCGTGGTGCTCGCTTTCGCCCGCATCGGATACTGCTGCGTTCCGCTACGCGATGGCTAGGCCCTCGTAGCCAAGAGCGACCAGTGTTCTGACAACGCGCTGGTTCCTGGGTGGATACTCATCGGGGCGTGCATAACCGATCATCTCGCCCAGAATGCTGGGGCCCAGGTGCGGGAGCCTCCATTCGGCATGTTGCGTCGCTTCCCAAACCCGCTGTGCTGCATCTGGACAGGTGCGATCGCCCCACAGGACGTATTGGAGTACCTCGCTGACGGAATGCCCGCCCGCCGACCGTTTCGCAAATAGGAAGTGAGCATAGGCCGTGCAGCGCTGTGAGATGCTCAGTTCAGTCCCGGGGGCGAGTCCGAGCGTGCGATTGTCAATTTGCCGCGCATGCTCGCGTGCGGCATGGGTGAGCCATGTCACCTCGGCAAAAACCTCCTTGGTCAGAATCGCAAGCGAAGGGGAGGATAGACAATACCGGAGACGTTTCGGATTCTCGTTGCACCAGCGAGCCCATTCCCATGCACCTTCGTTCCCATCGAACGCAGCCCAGTCTTTGAACACATGACGCACGGCAGCCTCGGGATCAGCCCTATTCTGAAGGTGGAGTTCATCAACTACTTCATCGCGACGTCGTCCGTCCCGCCGAACCGCGCGGGTGTAGAAGAACTCAGTTGCCTGATCGAATGCGATGGCAGCCGAGACATCCGCCTGTACCCAACTGGGGCGGGGCAGTTTGGCCGTCGATTCCCCCAGCTTGCGCAGCAATGTGAGACCGCGATTCCATTCCTCGACGAATTTGGCCCGCGCGGCACCCCCTTGTGGTGGCGCTTTTCCAACCAAGTGTGGGCTGTCTTGGCCGGGAATGTGCGCGAATTCCTGGTCAGCCAGCCCCCTCAAGTCATGCTCAGCTCTGAGCACCGCTGATCTCGCTTTTTGGACTCGCTCGAAGCGACCGATATCCTCCTTGACGGCAGCCACAGACCTCCCATGGATCACGCTGAACATGGAGGCTAATTGCGCCTCCATGTTCTCTCGACAAAGATCTTCCTGATCGAACCACACACCGCACTCCAGATTCGAAATGCGTCCCCCATCGGTGAGATTGGCCGATCCGATGTAACAGCCCACACCACGGAACCACGCGATCTTCGGATGGTAATGGCTACGGGTAAGGAACAGCTGCCAAGACGTTGGCGAATCGCTCACAAACATCCGAAGGACCGCGATCGAAGGAAACCCGCTTTCTTCGGCCAGCGCATACAGCGTGACGGGCACATTGCGGCGGCGGGCCACCTCGACCAGCGGTCCAAGATCACGAACATACGCGACGGCGAGCATGATCCCCGTGAGATCCGGGCGATCCGCCTCATGCACGAGCTCGTCGAAATAACTGCGATTCAAAGCGTTCCCGATTAGTCGCATGAGCTTGCCGTGCTTCCGACGAACATGATCTCTTAACCAACACGCAGCGACAACACAACCAGGCAGCAGCGACCTTTTCCCCGCCCGATCTCGTCGGGGCATGCATGCCGGGGAAAAACCTACGACATGAACACCATCGCTGACACACCGCCGCGGCATCCTGAACCGAGACATCAAGCCGAGCAACGTGCTGTGCGTCAGCGGTAAGGTCAAGGTGCTGGACTTTGGAATCGCGGTTGCAGCCACCAAGATCGAGTGTCACCGCCGGTCAGAAAGTGTAGAGAAATCGCTGGTTTGTGAAGGGGGGGCTGGGGGGTTGCGCGACGCCAACTACATTCACCCATCAGCGACCACTACATCTCCCCATCGAGCCAGCAATACTGCCCCGAGCCGCGGCCAGGACGATGAAGAATCAGGGTGGTTCGGAGCACACGTTTCGATGGAGTCGTAAAGCTGACGCGCGCTTCGTTCGAGGTCGCCGCACCTCAACGACTCAGCAAGCAGTGACTGGAGCTGTTGCTCATCAACCTCGTCAGGACACGCGCTGACCAGGAGTAAAAGATCGTTCGGTTGCCATTTGAAACGAGTCGATGCTCCACGGGTGTCTCTGCCGAACTGGCCGGCGCCGAACGTCGAAAACTCGATAGCGTTCATCCACGGCTTCGCGCCCTCTGCGTTCGACTGCTGCGCTTTCGTCCAGAGGGTGGAATCCTCAGAAACCTGGCGGAGCAATCCTGATCGCAGCAGATACGCACGCTGTCGTCCATGCGTACGCAGCACGCAATCCGTCTCATCAGTCAACGCCGAGACCCATAGTCCCTGGAACTGGTTGGCAAAGAAGGGCTCAACCGCACCCTGAAACTCACGCTGCACGGCTTCGCTGAGGCGAAGCAATCGCTCATCAAGGGTGCCGGATTGATCGGCACTCCAGGTCAGGCTTGCCGCATTCAGATACGCTTCAAGGGTACCGCGAAACGTCGCCTGTTGAGAGCCACCGCCTGCACCACGAATGCACACCAGCAGGCCAAGTTCGGGTCGGAGAAACACGAGACTCTGCGGCCAAATTTTCTCTTTGGCATGGTCGTGGTACGTGAGCCACCTTCGATCTCGCTCGCGACACCATCCGTGGGCCTGCAACAGGGGTGCGTTCATCCCGGGACACCTTAGCGGCATGGCTCGCGGGTAGGAGGTTCAACGGGCAGGAGGTTCAAACGTTGTTTCGGTGCCATGGCCAGGGACGTGATCGCCTGAACCGTGCCCGTTTCGGCGACGGCAGAGGACATTCCATACCGTCGCCGATCTACGCACACCCCGGTCACACAGTCCAGTCATTCCTAGAAATGTCGCTCACAACAGGGGGGCGTCAATCATGCGATTCGTGGCCGTCCGAGACGGCTTGGGGGCTTGCGCAAAGATCACCGACAGCCTGGGTTCTACCGCTCGTTCAGACGCGAGGCCGGATGTACGCTGCCCGAAGGATTCCCTGTGACAAGATGACGCACATTGTGAGACGGAAGCTTACCTACGGACTGTGGCTTCACAGAAGTGCTTCACAACGATGCATGAGCTGAGATTCCGAGACTCGGAGACTCCCTTCGACGACAGGTTCCGTTCCGATTGAGAGCGGATGCGGAGCGCACTGGACTTGCAGGCAGGTCCGCTCGCGGTCAAGGTTAGGAGGGCGGGGGCATAGGCTCAAGTTCCTGCTGATTGGAGCGCGATGGTGTTCGCGCTCGGTTTCATTGACCGAGTGCTTTGGGGCATGGACCCCGATCCGAGGAGACCTGGGATTTCGCGATACGGTGTTGTAGGCTGGATTGCGTAACCGCGTGCGGTTCTTTGGCGGGGAGCGCGGGGCAAGAAAACTTCCCTACTGTTATCACTCGGTGGCAGGGAAGTTTTCCTGAGTTTCTCGACGGGAGACACGTTCTACATTAGACTGTCGCCGATCTGTGCAGCCAGCGGTGGTTGACGCAGCCGAGCCCGTGGCAAGCACCGGGTCGTGCTATTCATGGCGCGTGCCAGTGGCAATGACGCTCGCTGTGCGACGGAATATGGGCTCACCAAGGGAGTGGATTCCGTCCGAATCGCGGACCGCCGCGCTGCGAGACGCGCTGCGACCTCTACCAAGGTCGCGACAACCACAGCAAGCCGCGGCCATCAGACTTCCGCCGCATATTCTGCAAGCAGGCGCAACAACGAGCCGGCCAGATGTCGGTGGTCCAAGCTGGTCCATGGCCGGGCGGGCGAGCTCCCACAGCACAAGGAGCAAGGCCGACGTGTTCATGACTGGCGGAAAGCAAGCCCGAAGTTCCGGCCAGTAGTCCGCTCCAGCATCGTGAACGTGGGAAGGCTAACCTGGGACAGATCAACCAGGCACCGGCCAGGCTATGGGCTCTAGTTCAAGGAATATTCTAACTCGTAAATGATCGGCGTGAGCGTGCCGGATGTAAAATAGAGCCTGGCTTTGCTGGAGGTGACGGTCGGGAAGGTTACCGTGCTGCTGGTGCCGATGGATCCGCCAGTATAGGCAGTGCTCCAGCTGCCTCCATTCCAATATTCGATACGATATCCAGTCGTGCGCCCGCCAAAGTCCGATAGCTTGGTGGTGTTGAAAGACTTTCGGACACCGAAGTCGACCGTGAGGTACTGCCCGGCGAACGTGGTACCCGACCCTTGCCAGTTTGTTCCAAGATTGCCATCGAACGCCTTGTCAGCAGTCTGACTAGCGTCCCAAGGCGTAGAACTTGAGTAGGTCTTGTTTAGCCCAATATTGGTGGTGAATACCGCAGTTTTGTTAGTGCTGAATTCGTATAAAATCGCCGTATTGCTGCCGGACGTAAAATATATCCGCGCTTTTCGGCCCGTCACGGCGGGAAAGGATACTGTGCTTGACGCACCGATGGTGGTGCCAGTGTAGGCGGTTTTCCAGGTCGTCCCGTTGAGGTATTCGATGCGATAGCCGCTCGTTCGGTTTCCATACTCACTCAAGGTTGCTTGGCTGAATGTGGAATCCTCGCCAAAATCGACTTCTAGCCACTGACCGGCATAAGCTGGACCAAGAGATTGCCACGCCGTCGCAGGATTTCCGTCGAACGCCTTGCTGGCGGTATAACTTGCGTCCCAATTTGAAGAACTGGCGTATTTCAGGACTTCGGAGACTGAAGTGATCCGATCTTCGCCACTTGTAAGCGTAGGCGTAAGCCACCCGCCTTCGTCAAATTCGTTCCATGCATAGACAATCACAGTATTAGCGTCCGACGCCGAAGGGACGCTATTGATGCGATTAATGGCGTTCTGAAGCTGTGAGCCTACTTGGACGGCGGTTGCCTGTTGAACATATTCGTTGATGGCCGGAGTCGTTGGAAGCCAGGTCACTGGGTTATAGTACCTCGGCCTATTGTCCCATCCTGTGGCCACCCATGGCACAACCTTCTTTCCGGTCGCGGTGTGCGATGCCCAATCAGAGCTATTTTGGGCCATGAGGTTGGAATAGGAGACGCCGCCACCTAGTGCTGTCGTGTAGGCGCTGATGGCGTCTGCCCCAATCGTGGTCGCCCAGGACGATGCATTCGCGCTGTTTGCACTCATTACAACGATATATGGAGTTCCTAGCCCTGCAGCAGTCGTGAGTGATCGCAAGGTCGCAATATCACTTGCCGAGTAACCGCCGGTTCCGTCAAGAAGATATAGTATGGGCCTGTTATTCATGACTTTCTGGTAGTAGGGACGCGAAAATTCCGTAACGAGAGCCGAGAAATTTGCGGCCGGAAAAGATCCAGTTCCAAATATGTACGAGTAATTTAGCCCAGCCCTTTGGCTGCTCGAGAAGTAAAGATTGCGACCGATATCGAGGCCGCTGCCACTTGGATAATAGCAAAATGCCCAGTAACTAATGCCAGCCCTCTTGGCGTAGTTGATGTCGGCATCCATTTGACTTTGCGTTGTTTGGCGAACATTGACCGAAGTTGGCGATGTCTCCACGGCATAGAACGGTAATCGGTCATGAAACTGGTTTGGGCCCAGAGTCGCCTCGACCTGCAATCCGACGTAGGGTTGGCTGATGGCACTAGTATCGACGCCGCCGATCCACGCATCCCAGCGGATGGCGCCGACGGTCGCACCCACAGTGTTGTCGGATCGAGCAAGCTCGGGGGCGGACACAACGCCGGCGCACAGGGCGAGGGCCGAGATTCCATGGATGATTTTCCGATTAATCAAATCGAGTGAATACTTCACATCGTCCTCTGTTAAAGACCTTAAGTGAAAGTGTGCAAAATCAGTTAGAGCCCCTAACAAAACGACCCAACCAAGAATCTGAAGGAGATGAGGCAGCA
>CALLYL010000448.1 GCA_937859535.1 uncultured Myxococcales bacterium | reverse complement strand
GCCTGCTGTAGATCCGTCTTCTACTCCACCATTGCCGCCCGCTATGGTGAACCCTGTCGGATCAATGCCGATGGGTTCCAGTGCGAGACCAACATCGATCAGGGCGACCGGTATCAAAGATGGAGCACATATCGAGTATCTGGCACGGTCGATGGAGGTTGATGGTACGACCTGGCCGATGATGATTGGGAGTGCTGTCGCAGAGGATTGGAGACCGCTATGTGTACTCCCATGCACTGCAAGGGTTGATCCCGAGGTTCCTGTCCGAGTGCGAGGTCTAAACATTCAGACGTCAGATAAGATCTTCGTGCCCACCAAAAATACTGCCTACGAGATGGAGATCAAACCGGGATACAAAACTACTCGTACTGCAGCGTGGGCAGTATTTGGTGTAGGTGTGGGGGTGCTTGGTCTTGGGGGGATTCTTGCCGGAGTCGGTTTTAACGAACAAGGCGTATCGTCACAGAGTCCAAGTCTAAAGCTGGGCGGTGGTCTTACTGCCGGAGCGGGGCTTGCGATGATGATCGCTTCCATTCCTGTCTTCGTAAAGAGCACCACGACAGTCGAGTTTTTCAGAGAATAGGGATCATCGAACACGGACCAATGCCGCCAGGTTCTCGTTCCCTGAGCGGTCTTCGTGTGGCTAATGTCTCCTTCGTCTCCGTCTTGTCTCCGCTGTTCGTTTGCCTGATTCGACGGAAGCTACCTGGGGCGGGGTGCTGTGTCTCCGCCGGTGTCTTCGGGGTTGTCTCTGGGTGTCTCTGTGGTTGTGTCTGGTTTGGGCGCGGTAGGGATGAGGGATGGACGACTCAGCCCTTCGCAAGCTCCACCGTGGCCCCGATCCCCTCGCCTTCGCCGTAGGCGAGCCAGCCGGGGGCGACGTGGAGGGCGACGGCGAGCAGCTCGCAGGTGTCGACCTTGGGAACGGTCTTGCCTTCCTCGGTATACAGGACGGCTTGAGCGGTGAGGCCGGCGAGCCGCGCCAGTCCGCGCATGGTGTAGCCGCGAGCCTCGCGAGCCAGACGGAGCCGCTCGGGCATGCCTTGCCAGCGGTCGCGAAAGCCCTCGGCGGTCGGCTGCGGCTCAGGGTCCGTCGGCAACACGTCGGGCACCGCACGCTTCTGCTGAAACACCAGATGCCCATCATGCCCGTACGCCAAATACACCGCAGAGACCCCCAGCGCGACGGCCAATGCTTCAATCAACTCAATCGTTGTTCGGAATTCGGATTTTTCGATAGTACCGACTGTAGAAGCACTGCACCCAGCTAGTTTGCCAAGTTCGGCTTGAGTCAACTGCGTGACGCCTCGCAGCTTTTTAAGCCGCTTTGAAGCGCCGTACCAGAGCGGGTTTTTTCTTCCGGGGGGCACATCGCCCAATACGTTGACTGTTCTGTAAGTCAATACCGACGGGGAAACCATCGCGGCCATAGGATGTACTTGACACATCGAACTCATCGCGTTACCTGTTTTGGTGTGGTGTCAATCGTTTCGTATCTCGACGTGATCATTCGATCTAAGTAACGAGGCTCAACCTAGCCCAGCGCTCGGCATGGCGCAAGCTCGACGGAGGACAAGAACATGGAAAATGCAACGAAAAAAGGCGAACAGAAGCACGAGAAAGCGGGTCCGAAGGTGAGGTTGAGGTGGGAACAGCTCCCCTTTAAGAATCCTGTCTACCGCGCTACGTACCGATTAGGAACGAATCTTATTGTTCAATTCGATGAATCCAAGTCCACATGGTTTGGCCATGTGAGCGCTAAATACCGAAGGAACGACTTCGCAACCAAAGAGGAAGCGCAGCTTTATTGCGAATCAGCGCTAACGAGGATTCTGCTGCGCGACCTCGGCACGCTTCTCGGTGAGAACTGGACCGACCGACCGGGCAAGACCAGGAGCCGCATCGTCACCGACATGGAGATGGACGACGGGAGCAAAGAGCCTGATATCCGCAGCTTTCATACCTTCGCCATCTGTCCGAAGACGCAGGAGCTGAGCCCCCTGCACGACGATGCCTGCACAACCCACGAGGGCAAGCCCTGCGACTGCCCGCTCAACCGTAGCTTCATCGAAGAGGCGGTGGGCCATGCGTGATCAAGCGATGTGGGCTGCGCTGTCCCTGATGATTACGGGATTCTCTGCGTCGGTGATCTTTCTGACGCACTGGGTGGGTCGCCTCGACAGAGCGGTGGAGCGGTACCGGAAAGCCTCCCTCCAGGCCACTGAGACGTGGGTGGAGGCCGTGCGGCTCGGTGTGACGCTGGACATCTCGCGGCTGGAGATGCTTCCGCCAGAGGTACTGAACCGAGAGCATGCGCTTGCGCAGAGTCGGGAACTGCTCCAGGTGCTCAACCGTTTGTCTCCACCCCCTCCCGACCCCTCGACTCGGAATTAGGAGGGAACGGTCATGACCTTCAAAAGGGAGCTTACGCGGAATCGCTGGCAGGAGGACGCCGGCGGCGAACTACAGATCCTGGTCTTACACTCTCTGTATCTGAGCGTCGCACCTATCGACGGTGGGCTGCAATGGTGCGCGCTGGTCAGAGGTCATACGAATGACCCCCTCTGGACAGAGGAAAAGCAGTTTACCTACTTCGCAACAGAGGAAGAGGCGAAGCAGCACTGCGAAGAAACCGCCAAGCGAATCCTGTGTGAGGACATCGTGACCCTAGGCGGAGGTCCGTTCAGTGGGTGAAGTGGGATTACCCAGTGAGACGACGAGCAACGCAAGGCAGCTTGTGTGCGGGCTCACCGAACAATACACGCGCCGAGAGTTGAGCGCGGAGTACGTGGGGAAGGTGTTCCGATGGATCGACCTGGTCGCTCCAGAGATTACGAAGCACAAGACCGAGCTAGCCGTGGCGATTGCCGTCGAGTGCGGACACCGCCGAATCAAGCTAGCGCCGTGAGACGGAGGCCGAAGATGAACGCAGTGAGTACAACCTGGAATCGGCGATTCCTACTCGCCGAGCTGGACATTCTGATTGCGGAGCTGGACCCGCGAGTGCCGCAGCCGAACCGGCGGCGGAGTCTGTTTCACGCGGTGCTTCGCATCTACGAGCGACAGGACCTGGACACCTACCCCGGAAACGCCCGCGAGCTGCTCACCGAAGAGCTGCAAGCCCAGAAAGCGAGCCACTGACATGACTCAGGCACAGACACAAACCGAAGCGAGTCTGCCCGACCCAAGCCACATCACCGCAGCCGGCGCGGAATCCGCCA
>CALLYL010000447.1 GCA_937859535.1 uncultured Myxococcales bacterium | reverse complement strand
CTGACGGGCCGGGTCAAGGAACTCTTCAAGACCAGCAAAGGCAAGTATGTTGCTCCAGCACCGATCGAGAACATGCTAAACGCGGACAATCACGTCGAGCAGTCCTGCGTCACCGGGCCCGGACAGGCGCAACCCTTTGCGTTGATCATGCTCGCTGAAATCCTGGCACCTCGCATCCAGGACGCCAACATTCAGAAAATTGTGGATAGCTCACTGCGAACGCTTATCGAAAAAATCAATAGGAATCTCGAAGAGCACGAAAAACTAGAGTTCCTGGTGGTGGTAAAGGAGTCCTGGAAGATCAAAAATGGACTCCTTACCCCGACGCTGAAGATCAAAAGAGACATCATTGAGTCACGCTACTCGGCTCACATCGAGGCGTGGTATTCCCAAAAGACTCCTGTGATCTGGCTGTAGCGCAACATCGACCTCTAATCATTGGCTCCTATCCAGGAGTGATCCACAGCGCGCCACGAGCTGGAATGGCTGGAACAGGGTACGCGCCACGATTTTCCTTCGTCACAGCAGGAAGCGGTACCTTGCCAAGCAGCTCGCGCTGACCACCGATTGGATAATCACTGGGTAGAGAGATCCGGACCCCGGCAAGCGGCGTCGTTCCCAGGTTGTAAATCAGTGCCGCACCGGTCTGAGAATCCCCGCGAAATATCGCCAGCAAACGATCATCAGGAGCAGTGGGCCACAGGATCTGGAGTGTGCTGGAACGGAGGGCCGGTTCTGACCTTCGTAGCTGTCCCAACCGTCGGTAGTGCATGAGCAGAGAATCCACCGTATCGCTCTGCTTTTGCACTACATCCCATGGCATCGGTGGTCGCTGACCGCGATCTCCAGCGGTCGCACTTTGGGCCAGCCCAACCTCTTCTCCGTAGTACAGAAATGGCGTGCCAGGCATTCCCAATAGGAGTGTAGCCGCAACGCGTAGGAGAGCATTGTCACCACCCAGTTCCGTTGCCATGCGGCGCTGGTCGTGATTGGTAAGGAACGGGGCAAAAAAGCGCACGGGCGCACTCCCATGTGTCATCGCCTCCAGCAGATCACGCATCGGGCGAGCGGTGCCGCGCTTTAGGGAATCCATCATGGCCCCAGCCAGTGGGAAGTGAAACGCCCCGTGAAGTTCCTTGCCCCCCCCGTGATAGCGAGCGATTGAATCGTAGTCGCTCCAGACTTCTCCAAGGAGAGCCATCTGCGGGGCCTTGGCAGTCAGGTTTTGGCGCATTCGTTGCCAAAACTCATGGGTCTCTACGGTATCGGAATAACTGGGCTGCATCGTCGCGGTTGTTGGCTCGGGAGACTCAATCAAATAGCGAGCGGCATCCAGTCGAAAACCGTCCACTCCGCGAGCCAACCAGCGCTGTGCCACCGCCTCCATCGCTTGAACGGTCGCCGCATCACGCAGGTTTAGATCCGGCATATACGACGAAAACAGACCGTAGTAGTAGCGGCCCGGTTGTCCATCGAGCGGACGGAATACTTTGTTCGAAAGCCACTGCCAGCCGGGATCATTGCCGCGAAACAAATAACGCTGAGAGTCGGCGCTTCCCGCCGCTGCGTTCTTGGCACTGATAAACCACGGATGGGTCTTGGCGGTATGATTCACAACCCAATCGAGCAGTACCCGGATCTGGCGCTGATGCGCCTCCGCGAGCAAGCGATCGAAGTCCTCCATCGTTCCGAAATCGGGATGGACGGCGTCATAGTCGGTGACATCGTAGCCGTGATAACTCGGAGACGGATGAATCGGCGTCAGCCACAGCAGATTGACCCCCAGTGACTGTAGATACGGCAGCCGCTCGCGAATTCCTGATAAGTCACCGTTGCCGTCCCCATTGCTGTCCGCAAAACTACGCACGAATATCTCGTAACCGATCGCATCGGGCAGCCACTGCTCGGCCACCGGACCAGTCATCGGCATCGCCAGATCGGAATTTGACGACTGTTCTTGCCCCATCAGCGACGGACCGACACACCCAATCGACGTCAAGAGAGCCGAAACGAGAAGCGCACGCATGGCGCGCAGCTTAGCAGCAGTGATAAAACCCAGCACATG
>CALLYL010000446.1 GCA_937859535.1 uncultured Myxococcales bacterium | reverse complement strand
GAAATCCGACCATTGGAGAAACGGTATCGGCGGGTTGGCCACGCCGTGCCGCCTTTCGTGCCACTACAAAGGATGACAACATGTTTCCGCCTCGAACCACATACTGTCGGGAGGAAACAGCGGCACCTACTGTGGATGGTGACTCTTTCACAACTGGGTTTCGACAGGGCTCTGCGCAAAGCCAAGGGGTGGGCTCATAGGCATCCTCAACCCACTCCGAAACATTCCCTCCCAAATGCAGGATACCCTCCTCGCTGCGGTCAAGAGCATCGGCTTGGGTCGGCAGCAATCGCTGTGGCTCTGTCTGGCAGGACTGTGACTTATCGCGTGACAAGGTCACGCCTTGGCAGGATGGTTCGGTGTTCCCCCAAGGGAACAGTCGTCCGTGGGGTCCGCGTGCGGCTCGTTCCCACTCCGCCTCTGTCGGTAAGCGGCTTCCGATTCCCATGCAGTAACTGCGTGCAGCAAGCCACGTCACCTGGACAACCGGCAGATCGTCAAAACCCGGTTCAACCTCGATGTGACCACTGCGATAGCGGAGCCCCGACTGTTGCGTTCCGGAACTGCTCAGATCTAGCAGCAGTTCCTTGCGTCGCTTGATCCAGCGCGGCTGCTTGGCCTTGTGTTCTGACACAAAGTTGAGGTCACTCTGCTGGTTGAGCCACGCCGCCATCTGTCGATTGCTGACCTCCGCTGCTTCCATCTCAAACGCGGATAGTGAGATCATCCGTTGTGGCAACTCCGTCGCCCAGTTCCGCTGGTCACAAGACGAAGCAGCGCGTGAAGGCTCCGTACGTCGACAAAGGTCTATGGCCACAGATATTTCTGCGGGTGAACTGCCCATCCGAAAGAGTGAACTTGGAACCGGAATCAGGCGGGTACTCCCTGCTGGTCGTGCTGGCACCCTTTCGATCTGGGGTGGCGTGTTGGTCATCTCAGGTGTCACCAGAGGCACCAGAGAGGTAGGCTTCGCTGTTGATGATCCTACCGGTGCGGGGCTTTCTGTTCGAGTTGCCTGGCCATGTGAGAACGGCAGCATTCTGAACGTAAACCATCCTATTCCCAGTAGACCACCGATTCCCAGGAGCACACCTGCTGAATGAACTCCCATCCAGACAGAACGTGGTTGGGGCGGATGGGTAGATTCTCGTTCGGGCTCTAACCTCTGCTGCTCCATGCTGCGCAACTCACGCAGCAGCTCTCCTGCATCCTGAATGCGTGCTTTGACTTCTGGTTCAAGACAGCGGAGCAGCAATTTCTGGAGAGGTCTCGGCACACCAGGACGGACTTGCGCCAGAATCTTCAGCAAGGCCTTCGGGCCATTCTTGCTGATATAGCGTCGGAGACAGGAGTCATCGGGGGAAGTGGCCCGCAGCGTCAACAGTTCAAACAGCACTACTCCCAGCGCGTAGACATCACTCCAAGGGCCGATTAGGTCGTCCTCGCCAGCAATCTGCTCAGGGGACATGTAAAGGGGTGTGCCAAGCTGCTCTCCGGTCTGGGTTCTCCTGCGGTCTCCCAATCGAACCGTTCCGAAGTCTAGTACCTTTGCCACCAGTGCTGGGGAGCCGTCCTTCACGTTGGTCGACGTCCCCAACATGATATTTTCTGGCTTCAGATCCCGATGGATGATGGCCCCAGGATTGCGGACTTGATGTGCAGCAGCCACCCCTTGACAGATCTGCCCGAACAACGAAAGAACTTCTGCTAGTGACGGGAGTCCATTCCCTTGATGTTGCCGCAGCCAGGTTGCCAGTGATGGTCCGCGTAGGAGTTCCAGCACCATGTACTCTTGACCTGCATGACAGCCACGTGCGCGGATGGCCACGATGTGAGGATGTGGCATCAGCAATTCCAAGGCGGAACACTCCCGTGCAAAACGCTCGCGGGCCTGCTCCGAGACCCGCTCCATGCGCAAGAGCTTCACCGCGACTTCGAGATGACCATTCAGCAAGTCAATGGCTTGCCAAACGTCGCCATGCGAACCGCTTCCAAGAGGACGAATGAGCTCATAGCGCTGGCTCAGGACAAATCCTGGCACTGGCACAGTAGGAGCAGCATCGTGTGCAAAGTCTAACGTAGCAGCCATGAGTCCAAACGATCACGAGAGTGTCAGAAGATTCGAGGACAGAATCGGTGCCAACATAGCCCATCCCAAAGAGGCTCCTGTCCTAAAAAACGACAACGATTTGATTCACCGTAGGTACATCTGCCAGTGGATCGACTTTGTCTGGGACAGCAGCGGTGGGGCGCAACGTAGCAACCGTTACTCCGACGACAACCGATGCGAGCGCGACACCAGCCAAGGACCACAGCCACCAACGTTTGTGCAACGGAAGGCGCTTGTCTTGTACCACGGGACCAGGGGGTTCTCCTGTCACCGGAACTTGGACTTCCTCTGCAACGAGCGGCGATATCATCGCGCTGCGAAACTTAAGCGTCACTACTGGATCCGTAAGTCGTTGTGCCGGGACATCTTCCACAGGCAGTTCCTTTCCTGCCGACAGACTCCGTTCGTCTTGAGCCGGCGGACCAAGGATTCGTCTCTCCGCTTGCGTTGAAAGGTCCAGACTTACAGGTTCGGTGGAAGCTGCTGCTGGGTCTAGCTGTGCCCCTGTCGTTGCGACGTGGCGTTTTGCGTTTTGATGGAGTCTTCTTGCTTCCGGTTTCATTACGGCAGCCATCGGCTTCCGGGGGGATGTCGATGCTCGCATCAGTTGAGTCGCTTGGCTCACACAGTCCCGCGCTTTCGCTTCTCGATCAGGATCGGGTTCAATGGAAGCTGCGAGTTTCAGGTACGCGGAGCAGTAGCGCTGAGCCCCGGCCGCTTGCTGAAGCTTCAGGTAGATTCTGCCAAGCTGGAGGGCGATACCGGGATCCTTCTTGAGCAGATAGGCTGCCTCAAATTCCGCAGCCGCCAGAGAATAGTGTCCATCACGGACGAGGGAGCTGCCGTTGGCGATGTGATCATCGTAGGGACTGGCCATTGCTGTGATGGGAAAGATCCCTAGCGCAACCATCACAAGCGATAGGATCTCGATACGTCAGCATCTGACAGAGACACCGATACCGATGGAAGGGAACGAATGTAGACGCTGCACCGCCCGTTAGCATACTGCATTTTTAGAAGGCAAAGAAAGTAGCAATTGCACGGGATTGGAGCAACCATCGCACGATGCGACAGTCGACACCTATGTCAGCAAAGTAGGTGGATGGAAGGGGACGGAGGCCAGAATTCGCTAATCGACGATCTGGATTCGGCGTGGTTCTGGTGGTGTCTGGATCGGTCTCTTTAACGGCTTCCTCGAAGTAATCGGAACCGAGTGCTTGGCATGACCTGTGGTGCTACCTGTTCGATATCCGTGCTTTGGTTCAATGGCCTGCCCGGCGGCGGATTGCTGAACGACGATCGGGGTGTCTGTTTCCCGTTCAGATGGTGCAATCATCTCAGTTGGGATCGAGGTACAGGGGGTCTCCTGTTCCATTGGGAAGACATCGCCCGTTGGCATGGCTACCGATGCGTTCTCAGGCGCGATTGTCTCGAGTTGAACTGGTTTGGCACCTGGTCCAGTGAGCGCGCAATAGAATCCGAGAAAGAGAGCTACACCTCCCACTAGCCCGGCCCCCCCTGCTTTCCGGTTCCAGTTCGGAATGGGCATCGTCTCCTTCTCCTTGGCTGGCAGCGCTGCGACGCTCGGCGGGGTTGGAATTGCATGCAGCCTCGTGACTGGCAACCGTATCGGAATTGGCTGAGTTGTCTCTTCAACCGCTAGTGGGGTCCGGCCTTCTAGGCTGCGCAGGAAGTCAAGGATGCTGGAAAAGCGCTCGTGCTTGTTTTTGCGGAGCGCTCTTTCAAGAGTCGCTGGGACATGGGTTGGTAGGCCAGACACGAAGCGAGACAGCGGTGGGGCCTCTCGCGTCCGAATTCGTAGGCACTGGATCAACGGGTCCGGATGATCGAACGGCAAAAAGCCGCTGAGCATCCGGAACACCATCACTGCCAAGGACCACTGGTCTGTCCGCGCATCTAGTTGCAGTTGAGAGGGCTCTGTCGCCTCAGGTGAAAGGTACTCGATGGTACCAATCACCAAATCCTTGGTCAGGCCAGTCGAAGTCATACTCTCTCCGATGCGTCGTGACAGACCGAAGTCGAGCAGCTTTGGAACCTCTCCCGCAGCGCCATTGGGATAGGACAGGAAGACATTGCTTGGCTTGACATCACGATGCACGATGCCAACAGAGTGTGCAGCGTACAGGGCACTCACTATGGGACGAACGACCTCTAGGGTGCGCACAAGTGTCAGTTTGGGATGTGTCCGTAGGAATGCCTGCAGATCCTGCCCCTCAAGTAACTCCATCACAATGTAGAAGAGGCCCGAGTCCGTTTCATGGGATTCGAGCACTTCCACAATGTTCGGATGGAATAGTCTGGCAGTATACTCGGCTTCTCGTCTCATTCGAATCGCTGCATGCCGCCCAAATGCGCTGTCCTTTCGGACGATCTTCAGTGCGCATGGCTTCTCTGTTCTGAGGTCAAAGGCGCGGTAGACGTCTCCCATCCCACCACTGCCAATCAGTTGATCGATACGGAATCGCGTGGCGAGTAGTGACCCTACTTCGAGAGAAGGCGGCTTGCTGTTGATCATCTCTTCCATCCTTGCTGTCCATCGTAGAACACCGCTGTCAGATACATCCTGAGGTGCTAGCGATGATGCGACCGACCCGCATTGCGGACTCGTGAACGCTTCGCACGTCGGGACGGCTTGACTCGCTGCTGTTTGGGCTCCTCATCAGAAGGAATGAGATCCTTTGTTGGTACAACTGAGTCCATTGGTGCGACCAATGGCACTGGTTGCGTTTCACTGTACGGTTTGAGGACCAAGGGCAACTCTTGATGGGTCGAACGCACGTACACGTCCGCCGATGACTTCCGCGAATGCTCACGGGCGCGCAGCACACCCGCCAGCAACAGGACTGAAAGCGGGGCCCCAATCAAAGCCGCCACCACGATGCGCCGGTTAGGGGAAGTTCGGACGGGCCGCCTTCGTTCCATCGCAGAGGATGACTGATGGAGAGTACCGGAGGTACGACTTGGGATACTGGTCAGGATGGTAGGCGCTTCGTGCGTCTTCACGCTAGCTGGTTCTAGCCTCAAGGCTGTCATAAACTCCTGAATGTTGCTAAATCGTCTATTCCGATCACGCTGGAGAGCTTTGCGTACCGCGATGACAATTTGTGGTGGCACCCCTTTCGCGTATGCCTCGATCGGAATTGGCGGTTGAGTACGAATTCGGTGAAGCAACTCGTGAACACCGGTTGTGATCGGAAACGGTAGTCGACCGGTTAGCATTCGATAGAGCAGGACACCCAGTGCCCACTGGTCGACTCGGGCATCCACATCGCTCGGTCTCCCTGTTGTGGCTTCCGGTGCCAGATATTCCGGTGTGCCGATTAGCATATGTTCAGAGGCTGTGTTTCGCTCGGTTGGAATGAGCAGTTTGGCAAGCCCGAGATCGATCAGCTTGACCACTGGACCGCGTTTCGTACCTTCCGCTTCGCAAAGGAAGACATTTTGAGGCTTGATGTCTCTGTGAAGTATTCCATGACGATGAAGGATCATCAGCCCATCAACAACCTGTGCGATGATCTGGAGCGCTTCTGTGATGGGAATGGTTTCTCGTCGCTTGAGGAAGACTGACAAATCCTCGCCTTTGAGCAACTCCATCGCGAGCACGGGCGTCCCATCCTCTGTGATGCACAGATCATGCAGTCCCACGATGTGAGGATGGTGTAGTCTACTAATGATCTCTGCTTCTCGCAGGAATCGGCGCTTCACGTCTTCCTGAAGTGCGAAGTTTCGAAGCAGTACCTTCACCGCACAGTACGTTCCTCTCACCAGATCAAACGCTTTATATACCTCGGCCATGTTGCCCCTGCCAATGACGCCTTCGAGTCGATAGCGGCCGGCTAGAACTTGGGAATGTACAGGCATCGAAGTATTGAGGATGTGTGTTTGCTGATTAGTCATGAGGCCGACGAAATGCAAGTTGGAGGCCACCCTCATGGCTACTTCTGCCCCAGGATCTATTCAGCGAATCACCGCAGCGATGATTGAAGCGTCCTTGAATCAAGACATCACGGGTTGGGAAGCTTCAACTTTCTACTTGCCGCAAAGTTCAGCCCTTTCGGACTGAGTTTGTCGGCGGAGCACCAACGAAGAGGGAACCGAAGAAAACAGAAGGAGACGGAAGAAAACGGAGTAGGAGGGGTACGTCTAGCCAAGCTGAAGGCAGTGCTTTAGCCAGTCAGTGTAGGGCTGTAGTTGACTGCGTTCCTCTTCCATTCGCAAGCGGATCCGCTGCGCCATCTCCGGACCGTCTAGTCGCAGATCAAGAGCCTTCAGTCTGTTGACGACGCCTTGGTAGGTCATGCTGACTCGCTCTGCGATCTCAGAGATTCCAACCCGTGGATCATTTGACACCGCATCGAGAAGAATCGACAAAAAGAGGAGGTTATCTATCGGCTTACGGATCGCCAAGGAGGTACGCTCGGGAACACTCGCTGGACCCCGATGGACACTCGGGATTTCTACGGCGGCAGGACTCTTGCTTTCCGCATCTGCCTTGCGCGGGCGTGATGAACTGGGCGAGTGGGCTGCGCTTGCCTCCATCGTCCATCGCCAATTTTCTTCTGGTGAGCGATTTTCCATCCGGAGCAATGTATATCGCTCTAGCGCGTTCCGTAGCTCGCGTATTCCACCGACCCAGGAGTGATTCGATGCAAGCTGGGTGACCTTCGCTTGCTCACTGACGGAGAGCCGGACACTTCTTAACTCACAGATGCTGCCAAGAAACATCTGGGCGAGCGCCCGGACATCCGCTGGATCGAGGCGTGGAATATGGATCTGAATGGTACTTAGCCGGTAGTAGAGATCCTCCCGAAAGGTTCCTTGCTCAATCATCTGCTCCAGGGATCGATGCGTCGCAGCAATCACTCTGACGTCGACCACTCGTTCCTTGCTGGAGCCCACTGGCGTGAGTCTCTTGGTTTCTAGCACTCGTAGCAGCTTGACTTGAATATCAAGCGGAAGCTCTCCCAACTCATCCAAAAAGAGCG
>CALLYL010000445.1 GCA_937859535.1 uncultured Myxococcales bacterium | reverse complement strand
GGGAAGTCCTGCGGCAGCCAGCTCTTGTGGGTCCGGCACAAACAGCGGGTCGTAGGACAGCTCGGCATAGGTTAGCCCGCGCAGCGTATCGGGAAGTCCTGCGGCAGCCAGCTCTTGTGGGTCCGGCACAAACAGCGGGTCGTAGCCAAAGCCGCCGCGACCGGCCAGCGAGTCCCGCAGCGTCCCCCGGCACACTCCCTGCTTCACCACGCTCTGCGGCTGGGACTGACCCTCGGGCCGTCCGTACAGGCACAGTGTGCAGCCAAACTGCGCTTGCCGCTGCGATGCAGGCACCCCGGCCAGATCGGCGAGCAGTTTGTCGATGTTGCGCTGGTCTGAGCGCGGCTCCCCCGCCCAGCGGGCCGAGTGAATACCCGGTGCACCCGCGAGTGCATCGACTTCAAGCCCACTGTCATCAGACAGCGACCACAGGCCGGTTCGCTCATGGGCTGCCCGCGCCTTGATGATCGCATTGTCGGCAAAGGTCGCGCCATCTTCGACGACGTCATCGTGCACACCCAGATCCGCCAGCGAGGTCAGCCGCATTCGGCCTTGCAGCTCGGGAGCCAGGCCGACAAGCAGCGCGAGCAGCTCCTCAACCTTGTGACGGTTCTGGGTGGCCAGGCACAGCACCAAAGGCGCTTTTTCCAAGGTCATCTGCGCCTACTTCGCCAGCCCCAGCGCCGCCCGCTGAATCGCAAACAGTCGGCCCATGCCTCCTTCGGCCAGCCCGAGCAGCGCATCGAGCTGGACGCGACTAAAGGTGCCGTGTTCGCCGGTGCCCTGGACCTCGACAAACGAAGGGGTGGCATCGGCAGCCGACTGCGCCATCACCACGTTCATATCGACCTCGGCCCGGCTGTCTTCCTCATAAGGAAGATCGAGGCAGGGCTGCCCCGCGACAATCCCCACCGACACCGCCGCCACTGCATGCTGAAGCGGGGCCTCGCGAATCAACCCCTTGTCGGTAAGCCGCCGGATCGCCAGCGCCAGCGCGACAAAGCCGCCAGTAATCGCCGCCGTCCGGGTGCCGCCGTCCGCTTGCAGCACATCGCAGTCGATGGTCAGGGTCCGGGGCCCGAGCTTGGTCAGATCCACCGCCGCCCGCAGCGAACGTCCGATCAGTCGCTCGATCTCTTTGCTGCGGCCATTTGGCGACCGTGAGTTGCGGGTGCCGGTCGAGCCCGGCAGCATGCTGTACTCGGCAGTGACCCAGCCACTCTGCGGTTCCTTGCGCTGACCATCGGCAGACGGCTTGGGACGCAGAAACGGAGGCACCGACTCATCGACCGAGGCCGTACACAGCACCCAGGTTGAGCCGCTCTTGATCAGTGCACAAGCCAGGGGTGCCGAAAGATAGTCCACCTCGATCGTCGTATTGCGAAGATCACTCGCCGCCCGTCCGTCGTTTCTCATGGCGCGGACCATGTCAAAACCATTGGAGCCGGTCAAGCGTACGCGCCAGCCGCGAGTTGAACAGTCGCCCGCCTCTGCCGTCTCATATGGTAGAGGTGAGGACGTGGTGACGCTCCCAACTTCCCTTGGCCCAGATCGCCCGGTTCGACCTGCTGCCCCGGACCGCTTGAGGCTCGGACTGCGCTGGCTCGGCTGGCTGGTGGTGTTGCTCGCCTTGCAAAGTGGGCTCGCTCGGGCTGCGGAGCGGCTGCTCCCGCTCGGCCCCGCCGAGGTCAGCGAGGTGTCCGGGGCTGCTTGGACCCGTAAAATCGGCAGTGAGCGGCGGAAAATCCAGAAAGGCGAGCGAATCACCGACTGGCCGTGGATCGAAACCGAGCCAGGGGCCCGCCTTGAGCTACGGTTTGCCGATGGCACCCTGATCCGCCTCGGTGAACGCACCAAGGTGACGCTGTTTCCGGTGGAGCGTCGGGTCTGGCTGAGCCAAGGCAAGGTGCTGGTGGTCGGGGACCGCATGGCCGGAGGCTTGGCGGTGCTGTCAGAGCTAGCGGCGCTGCTGCCCGAAGGCACCAGCTATCTGGTCGAGGCCACCCCCAAGGCCGATGGCAAGACCCTCGGCAAGCTGACCGTAACGGTGGTGGAGGGGGCGGTCTGTGCCTGCGCGGTGGCCGGGGATGCACCCGGCGGGAGCCGACCCACCCGTGATGCGATGGTGCTGCCCGGCGAGCAAATGACGGTGGTCGATTTGTTCCGACGTCCGAGCCCTAAGACTGTCAGCCTGGCAGCCATCGTCACCCAAGAGCCGCTGTGGGTCGGCTTTGCCAGCAAGTTACCGAATTCGCGGGCGGTCACCGAGAGCCTATCGGAGCAGCGCCGGGGCATCCTCGCCGGTCGCAACGCTCGGCTGCGACGTGAAATCTTCTGGAAACGCCCGGCTCACCCGCCGGTCCCACCGCTCAAACAGTTCGTCGAGCCCGGCCGCGCTCCCTCTGTGCGCTATGATTTCCCCGAATAGCGTGATGCGACGCATCTTCTATCTGGGACCGCATCCAGACGACATCGTCTTTTCCTGCGCAGGCAGTGTGCTCGCCGATGTGCAAAGCGGGGCCGACGTCACCATGGTTTCGGTGTTCGTCAGCGGTGAGCAAGCAGACCTGCGTCGGGCTGAAGATGAACGGGCAGCAGGGGCGCTTGGCTGCAAGTACCTGTCGCTCGACCTGTTCGAGGCCCCCGATCGCCCGGAGATCCACGGCAGTCTCGGGCTGTTTATGCCGTATGGACCAGCCCATCTGGGCATCACCAGCGAGGTGGTGGAGCGGCTGCGCTGGCACATTTCCCCTCCAGCGCTAGTCATCGCCCCGCTCGGCGTCGGTGGACACATCGACCACCGGATTGTCCACGAAGCGGCCCGCTCTCTGTGCTTTTTACAAGAGCTGTCGCTGGCCTACTTCGAGGATCTCCCCTACAGCCTGGCCGGCTATGCGCTGGCGCGTCGACTGGCCGCCCTGGAAACCCCGCTACCGACGCTGCCCGGAACCGGGCGAGCCAGCCCTTCCGTCGAGATTGCGGCCTACCGAGACTACCTGCGCCGCCTGCCGCTGATGCGAAGCTGGCCCCCGGGACTGCGCGCACTCGGCTGTCACCTGGCCGCACGCACCGTCTATGCTGCCGACAGCCAAGGGCAGCGGCCCGGACCCCGTCCTGTCCTGCGGCCGCAGCTCCACACGGTGAACCTCACCAGCCCGGCTCGGCTTATGGCTCTGCGTGCCTACGAAAGCCAGTGGCCGCAGTTTGGTGATTCTCCAGAAGCGCTGCTCGCTCGCTTCGCCGACTATGGCCGCTCGCTCGGTGAGCCGCTCCCTGCCGACCAAACCTACGAGCGCCGCTTCTACGATGACAGTGTGGGCCCAGCCAAAGACCAGAGCGCCAAGCCCTAACCCCAAGCCCCGACCAGGTCGGCACCACCCCCAAACCCCTCGCTACCCACCTTCAGGGTGGTCAAGACCACCCACAAACTCCTCGTTACCCAGTTTGTCCCTGGTCAAGACCACCCACAAACTCCTCGATCACCTGTTTGGTCCTGGTCAAGACCACCCACAAACCCCTCGATCACCACTTTCAGGGTGGTCGGGACCACCCACAAACTCCTCGATCACCACTTTCAGGGTGGTCGGGACCACCCCTCAACTGGTTTACGCGGTGGTTTCTGGCAACTGAACATCCATTCGCCGACAGATCTCCTTGGCCAGCCGCTCAAAGGTCCGCTTGCACTCCTGCACGGTTTGGATCTGCCCACCGACCACACCATCGGCCTGCTTGAGGTCGAACATCGGCTTGTTGTTCCAGTACGCAATCTGCGCCAGGTTCGCGAAGTGGCGAATCTGGGAAATGCAGTGAGAGTCTGTCTCGACACTCAGTCCCTCTGGTATGGACCGCTCTTCTTCCCCCAGCACGAATCCACGGTAGAGCCAAGCTATCCCCGTCGCCCAATCCTGACTGGCAGAGGTGAGCCGACCCGAGGCAGTCTGCTGCACGATGTAGCCCAGCGGGACAAAGCGATGCCCTGCGTAACCCGCGAATGAATGGCTGCGGACATGGCGTTCGCAGACAGTCAACCAGTCGGTCCGCCATTCGACCAGTGTAGGACCGACGTTCGCGATGGCCTGTGCGCTAAACAGATCGAGGGCGAGCGGTACTGCAACAAAGTCACAGGCGAGCAGCGCGGCGCGATTCAGTGCCCCGAGGCTAGGCCCAACATCGCATAGCACGACATCGGCAGCCACAGACTCGGCAGCCTGGTGGGCCAAGGCCGACAGCGACAGCACCACATCGAGCGCTCGGTCGTTATCGCTGGCCATCGTCTTGGGCCAGTTCTCAGCCAGTACTTGCTCGAATCGGCTCAGACTCAAGTGCCCCGGCAGCAGCCACAGCCGGTCGGCGATTTCTTGCAGTCGCGGTGCTCGCAGCTCGCCTCGACCACGCCGCACTGGCTCCAGACACGCAGATACCGTGCGGCCCAAGTCCTCAGGCAGTTCCCACACATCAACCAATGCGGCCATATCCAGCATCGCTGCTGTGAGGTTGCACTGGGGATCGTAGTCGATGGCGACCACGCGCAGGCCGAGACGGGCCAGCATGTGGGCCAGGTGATAGGTCAGGGTGGTCTTGCCAACTCC
The DNA here is from genome assembly GCA_937859535.1 of uncultured Myxococcales bacterium. Lineage (GTDB taxonomy): Bacteria > Myxococcota_A > Polyangia > Palsa-1104 > JAEUJZ01 > JAEUKA01. The sequence continues at coordinate 9,279 of CALLYL010000445.1, read as the reverse complement.
GCCTTTGTTGTTAAACAGGACCAGCGACTTCACGGTCGCCTCCTCACCACCACGCGCGTAAAGCCGTTCGTCTCTGCTTCGAGGGGTGGGTTGCCGTTCTTGGCGAGCTGGGCGCGGACCAGACGTACGCCCCGTCCGAGCTGCTCGACATAGCCGCTATCGACCAGAAGCTGGGTGAGGGTTGGGTTGCGGTAGTCGGAGTGACTGCCGAACTCGCCCTCGCTGGCCCGACCGAACGGCCCGCCGGGATTCACGAACTCAACTCGATCGTCGTACCACTCGATCCGGCTCGGGGCGTTCGTGCCCTCGTACTGGCGGTGATGAACCAGGTTGCGCACCAGCTCATGGAGAGCCTTCGGTGGATACTCTTCGCGATACACGGTGCGAACGCCGTCATCGCGAACTGGCCGACTGACACACAGCGCATCAAGCTGGGCTTTGGCGGCCTCCAGTTGCTGCGGCACCGTCCCGGTAATCGTCTTGCGCAGCGTGACCGGCGAGTCCACATCGACCCCCGCGTAGCGCACCAGCTCAATCACCGCCCCCGGCAGGTGATCTTGGGGGCTTTTGCCATAGACCAGCAGCGCCGCCGCCGTGGGGCAAAAGTCTGCGTCGCTGCCCCGTCCCAAGTTCTTCTGGACCAGCCAGCGGGTCAGCGAGGGGAACGACTCAGCATCATCGACCTCACTTTTGGCCGCGTCGTAGCGAGGCAAGAGCTCAAAGCGACTCAGGTCATCAAGCTGCGCCCCCGCCACTGGTCGCAAATCGAAGGGCTGCCGGTGCAGTGGTCGTCGCTCGCCTAGCTTCAGAAGGTCTGCCTCGGTTGCTTTGCGCGTCGTCGTACCAACCCGAACATACGCAACACCATCAACCTTCACCACCGGCGGCACCGGATAGGGCTCGATGGTGATCCGTAGCAGCGTCTTGCTTTCCACCTCATGGGCATCGAAGTGGAGCGAGGGCTGCGGCATCAGCTTGATCGACAGAATGCGGCTCGCGAGCTGCTGCTGACGCTCGTCCATCGCCGTTCCCGACAGAGCCAGAGGCTTGCCGCTCTTGTCTGTAACCCCCACCGAGCGACCGTGTTTGTCGACGCCAAGGATGAGATAGCCAGGCTGTTTGCTGTCTTCTAGGTCATTGGCGAGCGCACAGACCGCTTGCAGGAGGTCCGTCGCATCGGCGTTCTGTTTCCACTCGATGCGGGGACTCTCTCCGGTGAGCAGCGCCTCGATGCTAGCGAATGACATGGGCGGCATGATAGGCCCCACTGTCGGGGCTGTAAATGCTGCGGCTTACTTGTTACCGCTCATGTACTCATCTAGCCCGGCACGGGCTTTCTTCTGGAGGGCTTTTTGGACGGGGGGCAGCCAGCCAAGGAGCTTGCCCTTGAGTCCCATCGCCATTCCCATCCAGCGGTGGAGATCGAAGTGGTCACGGTGCGCGACGATCTTGCCGTCTTCGCAGGTCAGCTCGCCCCGGATGATGTTGTGAACGGCGCGGCCGGTGCCCGAGAAGTTGTACCAAGCCTGCCAGTCGACGATGACGACGTTACCTTTGACCTCGACGATCTTGTACTCAATGCGGGTGGACTTGCTGCGCGAGGTCAGCATCATCCACATCGAGCCGACCTCGGTGCCTTTGAGGCCAGGGAAGGCCGGATCGGAAAAGGTCGCGTTGTCGCTGTACAGAGCGGCCATGGCGGCACCATCTCGACGAGCAAAGGCGCTGTAGAAGGCATCGGCAACGCTACGAGGATCTGCGGACATTCGGACCTCTCTGGTATCGGGATGAAGGGTGGCAAATCGCTACTTGTCCCCATCGTAGCCGCTTCCAAGCCTGCCAGATCGCGGGAACTCACACCCGACCAGGGTACGCATATCTGGCGAACCAAAGCGACTGAGGTAGCATCCAGGCATGTCCGCCGAAGTGCTCGTTCCCCTGACCATCTTTATGACCCCAGTGCTCCTGTACTTCACCAAGAACTACTTTCGGATGAAAGAGAAGCAGATGGAGTTGCAAGCCCAAGGTGGCAAGCTGCTGCCTCCGACCCCGGCACCGGATGCCCAGCGACTCAAAGAGCTGGAAGAGCGGGTGCAGAACCTGGAGTCGATCGTGATTGCACTCGACACCGACCGAGCGGCGCTGCCTGGACGGGCGACCGCTGCGCTGCCGAAAGGGGACGAAGCCGGTCCGCGCCGACTTGCGGCCAAAGCTGCCGAGCCTGACGAGCCGACGTAACTGGGATACAAGGACGCTGCGACTACGCGGCGCTGACTTTGTAGGGGGCGGGGTCTTCCAGGCCGTTTTTGATGAAGCCGGCGCGACGGAGCTGGCAGGCATCGCACTCACCGCAGGATGCACCGTCGGGGGCGGGATCGTAGCAGGAGCGGGTCACGCTGTAGTCGACGCCGAGCCGGAGCCCGAGCGAGATGATCTCGGCCTTGCTCATCTGAAGGAGTGGGGCGTGGATGGTAACGCCCTGCCCTTCGACGCCGCTGCGGGTAGCTAGGTTCGCTAGCTGCTGGAAGGCGGCCAGGTACTCGGGGCGACAGTCGGGATAGCCGCTGTAGTCGAGCGCGTTGATGCCCAGGAAGATGTCCTCGGCCCCCAGCACCTCGGCGTAGGCCAGCGCATAGGACAGGAAGATGGTGTTGCGAGCCGGGACGTAGGTGATCGGAATGCCGCCGCCGATCTCGCCCTCGCTGCGGCCCTTGGGGACGGCCACGTCAGAAGTCAGCGCCGAGCCGCCGAAGATCCGTAGGTCGATCTCGGCGACGACGTGATCGACCACCCCGAGCCGGGACGACAGCACCTTGGCAGCGGCCAGCTCGGCTTCGTGACGCTGTCCATAGCGGAACGACAGCGCATAGGGCGCATAGCCGCGACTCTTTACGATCGCCAGCACCGTCGCAGAGTCCAGACCCCCCGACAACAGCACCACGGCTTTTTTCATCATCTGCCGAATCTCCGCAAGTGGGCTGGTTAGTAGAACGAGGCGGTGCGGCGAGAGCCGGTGTAGTCGATGTAGACACTCTGCCACTCGGTGAAGAACTCGAGCATGGTGGTGCCTTGCTCGCGACCACCGACGCCGGTGTCCTTGAGACCGCCGAACGGCACCTGCGCTTCGCCGCCAACCGTGGCGGAGTTGACGTGGAGGATGCCGGTCTCGACTTGATCGATGTAGCGAAAAACGCGGCCAATGTCGCGGGTGTACACCGACGAGGACAGACCATAGCGGCTGTTGTTGGCGACCGCGAAGGCTTCGGCTTCGTCCTCGACCTCGATGATCGACAGGACCGGGCCAAATATCTCTTCGAGGGCGATGGTGTGGTTCTGGTGGACGCCGCCAAATACCGTCGGGGCCACGAAGAAGCCGCTGGCTAGCTCACCGCCGAGGCGCTGACCGCCTTCGAGGAGCTTGGCTTCCTGTTTGCCGATCTCGATGTAGCGCAGCACCGTCGCAAGCTGCTTTTCGTCGACGACCGGGCCGACGTTGACACCGGGCGTAAGGCCGTTGCCGACCTTGAGCTGCCGGGTGCGCTCGACGACCTGTTCCCGGAAGCGGGCGGCGACGCTGCGCATCACGACGGCGCGTGAGGTCGCGGTGCAGCGCTGGCCGGTCGAATAGAACGCGCCCTGGACGGTGGCGGCAGCGGCCAAATCCAGGTCGGCATCGTCGAGCACGATGATGGCGTTTTTGCCGCCCATCTCGCACTGGACTTTCTTTTTCTGGGCCGCGCCCATGCTGTAGAGCCGCTGGCCGATGTCGTTGCTGCCCGTGAAGCTGACCGCCTCGACGTGGGGATGCTGGACCAGGGCGTCGCCGACCTTGCCGCCCGAACCAAACAGGACGTTCCAGACCCCGGCGGGCATGCCCGCTTCAATGAAGATGTCGGTGATGAGCTTGGCCGTCCACGGCGTGGCCGACGCGGGCTTGAGCACCACGGAGTTGCCACAGATGAGCGCGGCAGCGGCCTTCCACACCGGGATCGCGACCGGGAAGTTCCACGGCGTGACCAGTGCCACCACCCCAAGCGGGATGCGGCGGGTGTAGATCATGTTGTTGGACAGCTCCGACGGGATGACCTGCCCGTGCATGCGCCGACCTTCGCCGGCGGCAAACTCCAGGCAGTTGGCGGCGCGGTGAACTTCGCCCCCGGCATCGGTGAGCGACTTGCCCTCTTCCATGGTGAGGGCGCGGCTTAGCTCGTCCTTGCGACGGCGCAAAAGGTCGGCAGCGCGCCACAGGACTTCGCCGCGTTTCGGGGCCGGTAGTGCCTTCCAGGCTGGTAGCGCCGCCCGAGCAGCCGCCACGGCAGCAGCCACTTCGTCAGGACCAGACGCCGTGACCTCGCCGAGCAGCTCGCCAGTGGCCGGATTGTGGTTGGGGGTCGTGCGGCCCGAGGAAGCGGCCTGCCACTGACCACCGATATAGTTGTGAATGAGTTCGTGAGACATCGATTTCTCCGTCGAGAACTTGCTACGTATGCTGCGCCGGAGCGTATGTGCGACGAAAGCAGGCGTCAAGCGGGCAGGCAGCAAAACGGCGGCACCAGCAAGCCGGGCGCTCCAAATGAAAAAAGCCCCGCCAAGACGAGCTTGGTGGGGCTTTGTGTAGAGGCCTTGCGGCCTGGTTGGCTTCCGCCTATCGCGGTGCAGCCGGTCCAGAACCTCGGCGCTTCATCTCACGACGACGACGCTTACGAGCCTCGCGCATTTTGCGCTTCTTTTTGACGCTGGGCTTCTCATAGAAGCGGCGGCGTTTGACCTCTTGCAGGATGCCTTCCTTCGACATCTTCTGCTTAAGGATCTTCATGGCTTTTTCGAGGTTGTCACGAACTTCAACTTCGAGTGGCTTTCCGATCAACGCAGGCACCTCCTCTCAGCCCAAATTTTTGTTTGGCGGGCAAAAAGCGTCCCTACTCAAGCCAGGTTTTCCCCATCCCGTCAAGGGCTTAGCGCGAACCGGGGTAGCTAGCGGGTCGGTGCGGTGCGAACCCGCTGGAGCAGCAAGGACAGCTCGGCGACTCGCTCGGCAGCCGCCTGGGCCTTGTACGACTGCTGGAGCGCGACCAGGTTCTCTTGAAAGGCGGGCAGATATGGCGAGCGCGCTTCGATCGGCAGCAACAGAAGAAGAAGCGCAGCTTCCTCTAACCACTCTTGGGCCTCGACAGACCGGCGCTGGGTCGCCTCGCTCACCTGCTTTTGCACAAGCTCCATCCGGCGAGACAACGCCGTCTCTGGCCGCAAGGGGTCGGGGTTGCGGGGTGCGGTGCGGTCCAGCGCAGCCACAAAGCGAGCCGCTCCTTCGCGAAGTCGCGGTCCAAGGGGAGGACTGCCTTTGTGGGTCTGCGGGTCGAGCAAGGCAGCAAAGCCATCGCGGGCTCGCTCATGCAGGCCCAACCGATAGCAGCTCACGGCGTCGTAGTAATCGGCCACGGATTCCGAGATGCCGGCGCGGCGAGCGACCCGAAACTCGGCGAGTGCTTCGGCATGACGGCCAAGCTTGTGCAGCGCCATGCCCCGGTACATTCCCAATTCAGCGCGGGGACCGAGCCGCTCCACGCGGTAAAAGATCTGGAGCGCGGACTCGAACTGCTCGGCGCGGAACGCCCGCACGCCATCTAAGAGTAGCGCCTGAACCTGCGACTCAGCATCGGAACCAGTCGGTTCCTGAGCGTGGAGCACCGACTGTGACAAAAAGAGCAGGCCCAGCAGCAGCGCGGGCAGTGCTCCTATGCGAAGGCATGACTCCACTATCGTAGTGCCTGTGGTTTCCCGGAGAAGTCCTTGGGAGAAGGGCTCATCGACTTTCCGTTCATCAGACTCTCTCCCTTGCCCGCCTTCTTGGCCTGACTGACCGCTTGGTTTCGATGAGCCTGCTGCGCTTGCAGAGCCGCTTTGCCGGAGGCACCCGCTTCACCTCGACCAGAATCGATCGAATCGTTCGGCTGCGCGGACCCTTTGGAGCGATCCCTCGGTTGCGCAAGAACGGGCCGACCCATCGCTTCCCGAGCGATCTCGGCGCGGACGGCTCCATGAATCGCCTCTTTGATCTCGCTGCGGAAGGACTCCTGACGGGAATTGTCCTTTAGCGAATCCGCTGTGCCATGGGTCGCAGCCGCCGCCGTTGAGTCATGGATGACGGGCGGGAGCTCGCGGCTCCGCTGCGGTTGCAGCACCAAGTCGGGATCCACATCGGCCAGCGCCTCCGCAGCGACCCGCAGTTCCGCAAGCGGCGTGACTCCGCCCTCCGAGTGTCCCACCCGTGGCATGAGCAAGCCCATCCACATGGCCCCTAACACCAACCAGCGATGAATGCCCATGGAACGTGTGGTCATCACAAACTCTCACTTTACATCGAATCCAGCGAGCGGACCGAGCACTCCGGCCAGCGATCGCTACGATTACTACGTTTAGAAGCCAAGCAAGCGATGCGCCAACCACTCATGGCGAACAAGCGACGGAGTAGATTTTCAGTCCGATCTGGTCGCTGTACGGTTTGGTACACGCAATGAGGAACTGTGTCCCATTCGGTGCGCCGTCATGTAGGCCCGTGAGGACATCGATCCCACGCCGCAACGAGTGCTAAGATGATAACGATGCGCCGTCATCTCGAAGCACTGACCCTGGCCGGGGTCTTGATGTGCCTCGATCTGCCAACGCGTGCCGAGGGTCCAGTCGCCCGACCTACCCAGCGGGCGCTGAAACAGGCGCTGGCCCTGTTTCAGGCGAAAAATTATGCGGATGCAATTCCTCTATTACGGCTTGCCCAAGTCGATCAGGAGCTGCGTGCAGAGGTAGGACTACTGCTCGGCATCAGTCTCTATCGAACCGGAGAGCTTCAACAGGCAGAGCCGATGCTTCGCGAAGCGACCAGAAGTCCCGATCCGGAAACCCAGGATGCGGCACGGCTCTTTTTAGGACTCTTATTTGATGAGCTGGGTGCGACCGACCAGGCGCAAGATCAGCTCGGACGAACCACCGCCTCGCAGGCATTTGGTCCCTCGGCGCAACGACTGCTTCAGCAAAGACGTCCACATCGCATCCTGATTACGCTGCTCGTCGCGCCAGAGTTTGATGCCAACGTACCGCTCACCGATAACGCAACGTGGCAAAAGGCTCCGCTCGACTCTGCTGATGGCGATGTGCTGCTGCTGGCTTCTTTGGGATTCCGACCGTTTCGGATCGGGCTTGGTTTTGGCAACATCCTCTCGTACCGCCAGCAGTTTCGACTGACGGACTATAGCTTCCTGCTCAACTCGAGCTGGCTGGGCTACAGCTACGCGGGAGCACGGCACAGATTCCGTATCACCACTTCTGTCGACTTCGCGCTGCTCGGGGGTAGCAAGCTGTTTGTCGACTTCGACGGCCGACTGTCCGAACGAATCAAGCTGTGGTCACAGCTTGGCATCGCGGCCAGCTACGGATTCCGGTATCGCAGCTACTTTGCCACAGACTATCAGTCCTTGTCTGGACAGACCCACAACGGAGAGCTTGATCTAAGCTGGGGCACCTCCCCAGAGCCCATCCAGATCAGTCTTGGCTATCAACTGGTACGGGATCAGCTTCAGGATCCGGTCGCTCCATTGACCGTATCGGACAACTATCAGGCCTGGGCGCACGGACCCCTGCTCCGGTCGCGGGCGAAGCTTCACAGTCATGTCGAGTGGGCGTTGTCTGCACACTATCTGCTGAGAACCTTCGATTATGAGCCAGGCCCAGAGCTTCCCAATGAACAGGGAGTTCGCCGCATCGATCACTTTGTGTCGATCGACACCTCCCTCATCTTTCGCTTCGGGGGCCACTTCGAAACGTTTGTCGGTGGCTCGCTGGTCACAAACCAGAGCAACAAAGCGGCGTTTACGTTCCTAAAGCCCACCGCGTATCTTGGAATCGCAGCATACTTTGGACTGCTGTAGGAATGAAAGCGGTTGTCGACCCTTCCCACACCCATCGCGGAGTTTCAGGTAGGACCGATTCAGGTAGTGGTTCGCTACGGTTGTGTGCGCCGCGATCAGTACGAGCTGCTGACACAGTCCGCGTTCCCTCGAACTCTCAAGCCAAAGCTTGCAGAGCTAGGCCAAGTACGCGGAACCGATGTCTTGTATACCGTTGATGTCCCGGCCACCCATCAGATCACGGTCGCTCCTGAACGCGGACGGATGGTCATCATGCCCAGACTGAGTGTGGAACGAGCTGAACAGAGACGGAGTGTGCTGGCCATTGCGGACCTGCTGGCCAATCTGATGGCAGCGGAGTCCGGCTAGCTACGGGAGCCGCTGCGCAATGAACAGACACATCGGATCACCGGTGGCGCGGCAGAGCACCTCGGTCGACGAAAAACGATCACTGCTTCGGAAGACCTGCTTGTAGTAGGCGTCGTTTAGCTCGGGCCCTTGGGTGATGTCGCCGACATAGAGCAGGTTCATCAGTCCTGCCACTCCACCATTGGCCAGATAACAGCGGGGCCGGTCGCTGGTTGGATAGTCGCGCAGCCAGCCCTGTGCTTCATAGGAATCCTGGACGGCGACCACCAAGCGCTGATTGGGAACCAGGTCGCGCACCTTCCAGCGGCCCCAACCAAAGGCATTGACGACGGCGCTCATTCCGAATACCCAGTCCTCGCGACACCCGAGCATTGGCCGCACCACTGCATCCCACTCTGCCGACTTCATGATCCCGCCGAAGGTATTGAAGGCACAGCTATGACCGGCTTCGACCAGCAGGGTCCGCGCATCATCGGCAAGCTCTGGAGTCCGCTCCAGCCGTCGAGCCATCGCAAACGAGATGCGGTTGTAGTAATCGGCCATGTGCTGGGTCAGATACAGACCGAACGCAGGAATCAGTCCTTCGTCATTGCCGGTGATTCCCAGTCCGGCGACCGCTTCGATGATCTTGCGCTCGTCGATCGCCATCACAGCACCTCGACTTCCAGCTCGCAGACAGCGGCCCCAAGAGCCGCGCAGGACCGCTCACGACCTTGTAGACGCTCGGGCGCAAGACCGGCAGCAGCCGCGAGAGCAGCCATCCAGAAGCCGACTGGGAAGTAACAGACTGGATGCTCGGCGGCCCCCCACTTGGCCTTCCACCCAATTGCGTAGTGCGAGGTGATTAGACGAACACCACCACCGTTCGGCGTCAGGGAAGAGGTCTCTGCTTGTCCAAAGCCGAGGGAGCCAAACAACTTCCGGGCCAGTACCAGCTTGTCGAAAAAGCTCGCCGCAGGATCTTTGGCGTACAATGAGGCGAGCATACTGCGGGTGGCCTCCATACCTG
>CALLYL010000444.1 GCA_937859535.1 uncultured Myxococcales bacterium | reverse complement strand
ACGGAATAGCGAGACGTAGCTTGGCGTGTTGCAGAGCTGAATCCAGTCGAGCGCGCTCTTGTGATCGAGGTACACATAGGTCTGCTCGAGCGAGCCGCCGCTGCCGTTCATGAGCTGGGCCAGATCGTCGATCATCGAGACGGAATCAAAGCCCGGCGACATGTACCAGTTGGGAGACAGTGGGTTGCGGAACTCCCGATTGGTAGGCAGCGTCGATACTTCCAGGGGCACCAGCTTTAGCTCTTGCACCGTACACAGGCTCAGCAGGGACTTGCGCGTTGGTGGCGTATCGCTCTGTTCCAGCCTGCGGATGAGTCCAATCGACAGACCGGAGTAGTCCGCGAGCTGGCGCTGCGTGAGCCCAGCCTGAGTACGATGCTGACGAAGTAGATCCCCAAATCGCTCTGTGCCGGTCGCCTCTCGCTCGGGTGAGAAGTGAACATGAAGGAACTGGAGTAGCTGCCGAATGAGGAGCAGTACGTCGTCCTTCGCCTTGAGCTTTTCGGGGTCTTGACCAGGCACCAAATCGGAAATTGCTTGCAACGCCTGTCGCAGGTGAAACTGCGCGGCCTGGTAGGGTGGCGGCCCGCTCGTATCGTCGTCGATAATCGAGGGAAACTCGGCGGAGACTTCTGCGCTGGACTCCATGATCGTACCTCTTGGCAAGTGAAACAGGCTCATCTGTACCAAATTGCTTGGTATCGAACTGGGTTCGCGTTTGACCACGGACCTCCCGAGACTGCAAGGGCAATTCAGGGGTAATTTGAGCACGGCGACTCTGACGGTGCTGGCCCCTCTTTACCGCTTGACCTTGGAGGCACCATGTCTGCTGATTGCTCGTCTTTGCCGCTCGCTGCGCCTCGTTGGCCTCTTCTGACGAGGCTTCGGCGACGCCTCCCTCGGCTGCATCATCCGCACGGGTTCTATCTGCTGTGTCTGGCGGTGCTGTGTGAGCGCTGGGCGGCGTTGATCCTTAGCTCGTCGGTGGTGCTGATGCTTGGCGAGCGCTATGGCTACGCACGGGGCGATGCGCTGCGCCTCGCCGGACTGTTCAATGCAGCGAGCTACTTGGCGACACTACCGGGAGGGCTGGCGGTGGATCATGCGCTCGGCTCGCGTCGGTCGCTTGGTGTGGGAATGGCGCTGCTGACGCTGGGTTATGCGACGCTGATTCTGTCGACACGCGACGCGCTGTGGTTGGCGCTGACGCTCCTGCTCCTCGGGCACTCTCTGTTTAAGCCGAGCACCCAGACGGTGATGGTGCGACTCTACGAACCACATGACCGACGGTTCGAGGCGGCACAGATTGCGTGCTACTTGGCCATCAACGTCGGTGGTACCGCCGGTTCGCTCAGCGCCGGTCTACTCGTCAGCGGCAGTGACTACCGCGCCGCATTCCTATTCGCCGCCGTCGTTCTGTTCATCGGATGCGTTTTGGTATTTATAGGTAAATCAAAACTAGCGCTCCATTCCAACCGGCCAGCAATCACCGTCGCAGCAGGACCGACACAGAAGACTCTGTCCCCGAGCTATCGCTCCAAGATCATCGTCGCGCTGACGCTTGCCATGATGATGTACACCATCAGCTTCGG
>CALLYL010000443.1 GCA_937859535.1 uncultured Myxococcales bacterium | reverse complement strand
TCGGGGCATTTTTTTTGCCCACAGTTCCTACTTCGTTGCCTTTCGGCGCTGAGTCGGGCGCGGGCGAGCAGGTTTTCCGTCGGGATGTCTGCGACCCGCAGCCGCATCCAGCCGATCGTGGACGGCCGCGAGCAGCAGCTTTTTGTGGAGCAGGCCCAGCAGCACATCTACTTGCGCCACGCCCTGACCGATCAGGCGCAACATCTCATCGCGACCGAGTCCCCGCAGGGCCGGGCTATCGAACTGCTCGACTTCGCGGACCACCAGCACCCGCAGCGCCTCGACGTAGCGCTGGAGATCGCCGATGGCAAAACCGAGGTGATCGTTATAACCAGAGCTGCGCAGTGCCCCGACGACCTCGGCGATGCGGGCGTCTCTCTCGGCAAAGACCGTGGCACCAGCGACCTTGATCGGGGTGAGCAGGCCATAGCGCGTCATTTCGTGCAGATCGGAGCTGGGCAGTCCCGATCGCTCCTGTAGACGATGTTCTGAGATGGGCGGTTCAGCATTGGTTGGATCGATTGCTTCATCGAGGCGATCGCGAGCGGCGAGCCGTAGCTCGATCTCGTTGAGCGTTGCCAGGGGACCAGCCTCGGTAAGAAGCTCGGCAATCTCACGCAGCGGCAGCCGCCAGCGGTTGCGCAGCTCGCGAATCACTTCGAGCCGGACCATGAACGCCGCGTCGTACCGACCGATGGTGCGACCGGCTGTGCGTGGACGAGGCAGCAGCCCTTCGCGGATGTAGAATTTGATGGTGGCAATCGGGACGCCGCTGCGCTCGGCAACTTCGGAAATCGTCCATTCAGAGGGCTGACGTTCCATGGCCTGAAGCGCGCCCACCGGCGTGTGGGACGAGCGCAGAGAGGAACGGCGCGAGTTGGCTGCTGTGGTCATGTCAGGCGCATCTTACTTGGTGGTGTGGCCGGATGATTGACAACGCGGTGCGGCAATTGGATAGTGAAGGTATCTGACTAGATAGTATCAGTATCCAGCGCGGAAGGAACGACCATGGCACAAGGACAGAACCATTATCTTGCCGACCTCCGAGAGATTCAGTTCGTTCTCTTTGAGCAGTTTGGCCTCGGTGAACTGCTCAAGAGCGCGCCGTTTGTCGGAACCTTCGACGAGAGCGGCGTGGACATGGTGCTCGACGAGGCATACCAGTTCGCAACGACGGTCGTGGGACCGATCAATAGCAGTGGCGATGCCGAGGGCTGCCGCATCGAAAACGGTCAGGTCAAGACCCCGGCGGGTTTTAAGGACGCGTGGAAGCGTGCGTATGACTCGGGACTGCGACAGGTTTCGCTGAGCCCGGAGTGGGGTGGATCCGGTGCTCCGACGTTGCTCGGGATGGCGGTCGAGGAGCTGGTCTCGGGGGCCAATACATCGTTTGCGATGTATCCAGGGCTTTCGATTGGGGCCGCCGAGGTGATCGAAAAGTTTGGCACCCATGAGCAGAAGCAGTTGTTCTTGCCGAAGCTGTACGGTGGACAGTGGGCGGGGACGATGTGCCTCACCGAGCCTCATGCTGGCTCCGACGTCGGTTCAGCACGGACTCGGGCGGTCAAGCAAGCAGACGGCTCGTACCTGATCACGGGCACCAAGATGTTTATCTCGGCGGGTGATCACGACCTGACGGAGAACATCATTCATTTGGTGCTGGCTCGTACCGAGAACGCTCCGGCGGGAACCAAGGGTCTGTCCCTGTTTATCGTCCCCAAATACTGCGTGGCAGCGGATGGCACAAGCGGCGAGCCGAACGATGTCGCCGTCGGTGGTATTGAGCACAAGATGGGCATTCGGGCCTCATCGACGGCGGTGCTCAACTTCGGTGAGAGCGGCACCTGTCGTGGCCACCTGGTCGGCGGTCTATCCAGCGAGCATCAGGGCATGAAGCAGATGTTTATCCTGATGAACTTTGCGCGCATTGGCGTCGGCATTCAGAGCTTGGCGGTTGCGTCGACGGCGTATCTTAACGCACTGCGCTATGCACGCGAGCGGAAGCAGGGGAGTTCGATCAAGAACTTCAAAGATCCGACCGTGCCGCGAGTGCCGATCATCGAGCATCCCGACGTACGACGGATGCTGCTCGACATGAAGTGCCGCGTCGAGGGTCTGCGGTCGCTGATCGCCAAGCTGGCCAGCCACAACGATCGGGCGACGCTAGCCCAGCACGGCGGCGGAGATGGCAACGCGAGTTATCACCTCGGTCAGGTCGAGCTGCTGACGCCGCTGGTGAAAGCCTATGGCAGCGACCAGTCGTTCCGCATTTGCGAGACCGCCATTCAGACGCTCGGCGGTGTCGGCTACACCGCTGACTATGGCATCGAGCAGTACTGTCGCGACGCCAAGATTTTCTCGATCTATGAAGGCACCAACCACATCCAGGCCATGGATCTGGTCGGTCGCAAGCTAGGCATGGCGAGCGGCGCGAACCTGCAAGCGTATCTGACGGACGTGCAGAACTTTGTGACGGCCCACAGTGAGCATCCCGTGATCGGGGCCGAGGTCAAGCTGCTCGGTGAAACGACGGCGGCGCTGCAAGGCACGACGATGCGGTTGCTATCGTGGTTCTACGGCGGTCAACTCGATTTGGTTCCGCTCGTGGCCAACCGTTTCCTCGAAATGATGTCCGAGAACACGATTGCGTGGCTGCTGCTCGACCAAGCGGTGCTGGCCGGCAAGAAACTCACTGAGGTTTCTGCGGACCATCCCGATTACTCGTTCTACTTGGGCAAGCGATATTCGGCGCAGTACTTTGCGCGTAACGTGCTGCCTGGCGTCCTCGACAAGGCTGATATCCTGGCCCGCGAGGACAAGAGCCCCGTTGAAATCCCCGACGCTGCGTTCGCCCGCGTCTAGTCCCCCACCTGCTCGATAGTTCCCCACTACTCGATAAGGGTCGCGATTCCAGCGCGGCCTACGCTGATGCTGATCACGTTCAGATCCCATCCCATCGGCGCGAGCCGCGTTTCGGTGCCCGGTCCGATCAGGATTCCCACGGCATGGTTCTGGCCCTGGGTTGTTTGAAGCTGCGACAGCACCGTCGCTGGCACCGAGCCTGCTCCCTGGTTGCCCTCGAACACGCACTCGACAAGAGACCCTTGGCT
>CALLYL010000442.1 GCA_937859535.1 uncultured Myxococcales bacterium | reverse complement strand
CCGCTACCACGGCATCGACGTTGGTGCCCTTGCTGTCGTCAAAGAAGGCAATCCCTTGCGCTTCCCCGACGAGCTGCATTCGGTGGGGCAGGGCATGAAAGGAAGCCGCCGCTCGTCGCACTTCGTCGTAGCTCGCTAGCCCCGAGCCCCGCATCAGCAAAAACGCTGCGAGCGCGTTGGCTTGATTGTGTCTCCCGACGAGCTGTAACTCGCTCTGAGGATAGCGCTCTTCGCTGATTTCGACGCCGCTGAGAGACGCTTCGAGCCCTCCGTGAACACCGCGCAGCACCAGTTGACCTTCCGCTACATAGCCGCCGAGTTGCAGCATCCGTCCTTGCAAACGACGGGACGGCAGACACGACTGCGTCGTAAACAGAAAGCTCGGATCGTTCGAGCCGAGGTGCCGGGCATAGAGGGCCTGTACCTCGGGATCGTCGGCGCTGATCACCCGAGTCGCCCACGGAGCCATGTTGCGAAAAATGCGCGTTTTGGCGTCGCCGTACTCGCGCATGGACGGATATCGATCCAAGTGGTCGGGCGTGAGGTTGAGCAGTGCCGCAGATTTACAGCTCAGGCTCTCGCAGGTCTCAAGCTGATAGGACGACAGCTCGATCACCACGATTCCTTGCGGACCGGCGGCGGCTGTTCCCACGGCATCAATGAGTGGAGTCCCGAGATTTCCCCCGCAGAAGGTTGGACGCGAGGTTGCACGGGCAATCGCTCCGCACAGGCTGGTGACCGTGGACTTGCCATTGGTACCGGTGATTCCGACGATTGGCGCAGTGATGTACTGACTGGCGAGTTCGATTTCGCCAGTGATGGGAATTCCGGCTTGTCGGGCATCCACGAGAGGGTGTCGAGTTGGAGGTACCCCCGGCGAACAGACAATCAGATCCACGGAACACAGCACATCGCTGCGCAGTCCACCGAGCGCTAGTTCCAATCGACCCGTCGATAGCAGTGGTGAAACTGAGCCCAGCGATTTGGCCAGCGCTGCTTCGTCGCGATCATCGCAGGCCACCACCTTGGCCCCACGCTCGATGCAGAAGCGGACGACCGACAAACCACTCTTACCCAGCCCGACTACGGCCACTCGACGGGAAGCCATCTGCGTTGGCATCGTTTAACGAACCTTTAGCGTCGCCAGCGCGATGATCGCCAGCGCAATCGAGATGATCCAGAAGCGAACAATGACTTTGGGTTCGGCCCAGCCCGCGAGCTCGAAGTGGTGATGGAGCGGGGCCATCCGAAAGATGCGCTTGCCGGTCAGCTTGAACGAAGCGACCTGAAGCATCACCGACAACGTTTCGGCGACGAACACACCGCCAATGATGACCAACGTGAATTCGTTTTTGGTCAGCACCGCGAGCGTGCCGAGTGCGCCACCCAGCGATAGCGATCCGACGTCGCCCATAAACACCTGCGCCGGATAGGTGTTGTACCAAAGGAATCCAACGCCGGCACCAGCAAGCGCTCCGCAGAAGACCGCCAGCTCGCCACTGCCGGGGATGTACGGGATCTTTAGGTATTCGGCGATGTTAAAGCCTTTGATGATGGTTCCTGCTCCATAGCTCAGGATTAGGAACGTGCCCGCCGAGACGATCACAGGGCCAATTGCCAGACCATCAAGACCATCGGTGAGATTGACCGCGTGGCTCGCCCCCAGAATGACCAGTACCGCCAGCACGTAGTACACCGGCGCAAACATCTCTAGCGGGTACTTGTTGAAGTCGAGGAGCGGCAGTGCCACGCGAAAGCGCAGGCTCGGATCGTAGAGGTTCGAGCTGAAAATATAGGCAACGACCGCGATGGTGATGATCGCTTGCAGACCAATCTTCACCTTGCCGGGCAGCCCCTTTTTGGACACCCGCAGCTTGCGATAATCGTCCAGAAAGCCGACCGCTCCGAATGACACCGTCACAATCAGCGCAACCCAAACAAAGCGATTGGTGAGATCACACCAGCACAGCGTCGCGACGGTGACACAGAACAAGATCAGCAGGCCACCCATCGTCGGCGTTCCCGCCTTCTTTTTGTGGGCTTCCGGTCCGTCGCTGCGGATGCTTTCGCCGATCTGCATTTTGCGCAGTCGACCGATCAGCCACGGTCCGAGGAGCAATCCCAGAAGCAGCGCGGTCAGGATGGCCAAGATGCTGCGCGTCGAGACGTAGCGGACCACGTTCAAAAAACGCAGCGCCGGGATGTTATGCAGCGAATAGAGCAGGTGGTAGAGCATAAAGACAA
>CALLYL010000441.1 GCA_937859535.1 uncultured Myxococcales bacterium | reverse complement strand
TGGGCCACGCGCACACAGCTCGCCTTCCGCGCCGATGGGAGCCATGGCACCGTGCTCGTCCAGCACGAAGAGCTCGTAGTTCTCGATGGCTCGGCCGATGGAGAGCGGCGCGGTCCGCTCGGGCGGCAGCACCGGCACGTCGTAGTACGTGCAGACGTTCGTCTCGGTGGGGCCAAACAAATTAAAGTAGCGCGGTCGCGGCAGAAGCTCCATGAGCCGCCGCAGGTACTTCACCGGAAACACCTCGCCGGCAAACAGCACAAGCCGCAGGTCGGGGTATGTGTGTCGCTCGAGCTGAGCGTGCAGCACCAGGCTGGTCAGGACCGACGGCACCGAGTACCAGACGCTGATCTTTTCGCTGGCAATAAAATCCGCCAGCGTCCGCGGGAAGACCGAGTGCGCGGGCGGCACCAGCACCACGGTCCCGCCCGTGCGCACCGTCGCAAAGATGTCCAAGATCGACAGGTCGAAGTGGAGCGGCGCGTGGTTGGCGACGCTGTCGTCCTCGTGCAGGCCGAACGTCGCCGACGCCCATTCGACGAAGGTAAGCGACGCGCGATGGCTGATCATCACCCCCTTGGGCGTCCCCGTTGACCCCGAGGTGTATAGGATGTACGCAAGGTCGTTCTCAATGAGGCCGGGGCTTGGCGGAGAAGCACCAGGCGCGGCCAGCACGTCCGACCAGCCAGCGACCCATGGGAAAAGATGGCGCAGCTCAGACGAGTCGTCCTCGACGACAACCACGCCGGCAAGCGTGCTGAGTTGCGACTCGGAGCTTTGGGAGAGCGCCGTCAGCTTGGCGACGCTGCTGACGATGGCCGCCATCCGGCAGTCCTGCACAATGAACGCGATGCGCGCCTTCGGCGCCGCCGGATCGAGTGGGACGTACGCGGCCCCGATCTTCAAAATCGCAAAGATCGCAATGATCGCTGGCAGCGATTTGTCGAGGTAGATTCCGACGCGGTCGCCACGCCGCACCCCTGCGCGCATGAGCATCGCTGCAAGCTGGCTGCTCTGCGTCTCAAGCTGCGCGTAGCTGAGCTCGGCCCCCTTGTAGCGCACGGCCACCCTCGATGGTGCGCGCTCGGCGCTGTGCTCAAGGAGTTGGTGCAGTAGATATGGCATCTCGGCTCACCTCGCCCTCGACCGAGGGCCTGTCTTTTTCCCGCAGGAACGCCACGAGCTTTGCCCGCAGATCCGCAGCGGACGTCGCCACAGCAGCGAAGCGCTCTGCGAAATGCGTCCGGCCGGTGCTCGCCGTAAAGCACAGATCCCCAAGGTTGATGTCAGGGTCTGCTTCGATGGCGGCCACATACTTTTGCGCGAGATCGCGCAGCACTCCTGCGCTACGAGCCGACAGCACGAATAGATGCCGATCCCGATCCGGCAGCGGCGGCCGTGCTGTTGTGGAAGGTGCCTCTTCCAAGATGACATGTGCATTGGTGCCGCCGATGCCCAGCGAGTTCACCGCGGCCCGGCGCGGCCCCGGCCCAGACCACGATCGAAGCTCTGTATTTACATAAAAGGGAGTTCTCGCGAAATTTATCTTCGGGTTGGGTTTGTTGAAGTTCAGGCTCGGGAACAGCTTCTTACGATTTATGGATAAAACGGCCTTTATCAAACCGGCAATGCCTGCGGCGGCCTCCAGGTGACCAATGTTGCTTTTCACAGAGCCAATCGCACAAGCCTGCCCGGCGAGGCCCGACTTGCCGACGTGGGCAAACACGCGGCTCAAGGCGAATACCTCGACGGGGTCACCGACCAAGGTGCCGGTGCCGTGCGTTTCGATATAGCCAATGCTCTGCGGCTCGACTCCGGCCACCGCCAGCGCCTGCGCCATGGCGGCGGCCTGCCCCTCGGCGCGAGTCGACCAGTAGCTGACCTTCTGCCCTCCGTCATTGGTGACCGCCGAGCCGCGAATCACGGCGACAATCGCATCGCCATCGCGGTACGCATCCGCCAGTGGTTTTAGGAGCACAAGCCCCACGCCGCTGCCAAAGATCGTGCCCTGAGCATCAGCGGAAAATGGTCGACAGTGCCCGTCAGGTGAAAAGATATCGTCCTCTTTATACAAGTAGCCGACGCGCTGCGGCTCCCTCACTGTCACTCCGCCGGCAAGCGCCATCTTACATTCCCCGCTGAGCAAGCTCTGGCAGGCCAGGTGAACGGCAACGAGTGACGTCGAGCACGCGGTCTGCACGGTAAGGCTTGGACCGTGCAGGTTGAGCTTATACGAGATGCGTGTGCTTAAATAATCCTTGTCGTTTCCGATATGCCCGCGACTGCCGGTCGTTCCAATGATATTTTGATTGATATGTACATCGGATAATAAATAACTACTCATGAGGCCGCCGCCGCCCGTAAACACACCGATGGGACGGGGTGCGTGCAAGTCCGATGGACGCGGGGGGTAGCCGGCATTCTCAAGTGCTTCCCAGGCGCACTCCAACAGCAGCCGATGCTGCGGATCCATGAGCTCTGCTTCGCTCGGGGAATACTGAAAAAGGGCCGCGTCAAACATTTCGCTGTCGGGAAGAAGCGGGGCGGCCTTCACATAATGCGGATTGGCAAGACGCGACGGCGGGATCCCTTGCGCCAGCAGTTCCTCGTCGGAAAAGAAGGTGATGGACTCGACGCCGTTCTCGAGATTTTGGCGATACTGGTCGATATTGCGTGCGCCGGGAAAGCGACCGGCCATGCCGATGATCGCGATGGCACTCGGGTGCGAGAGCAGGGACATGGCTAGATTCCGCGCCGCAGACCCTTGTTCAGGTCCTGCTGATTCGCCCGCGAGTCCGTCTTTGCCGCTGGAGCCGCCGGCTGCCCAGACGATGAGTCGGTACCGCCCGCAGGCGACGTGAAGCACTGCGCATAGGCGGCATGCAGATCCCCCACTGTGCGGATACTGGTGATGGAAACAAGCTCCGCAAATGGATCTACGCCCAGCTTTAATTCGAGCATAGCGACCATGCGCGCCAGGTCGAGAGACTTAAGCCCAAGGTCTTCGACGAAGGTATCTTCATCATGAATCTCTGAAACCCCGAGTTCCAAGTCCTCGATTATGGTGCGTAGAGTTGCGTAGATGGTCTGCTTGAGCTCTTGCATGCGTTCCCTTCTCTGTGAAATTGGATTCAGGGTAAGTGGCTGGCTGCTGAACACCTACTTAACAGGAATAGCCACCATCTACAGCAATGATCTGGCCGGTCACGAAGCTGGCTTCCGGCGAGACCAGAAAGCGCACGACGCTGGCGATCTCCTCGCTCTTGCCAAGCCGCTGCAGCGGGGTGCGTCGAGCGATCTGGGTCTTCTGGCCATCGGTGAAGTCGCTGGTCATCTCGCTGTCGAAGTATCCGGGTGCCACCGAGTTGATGCGGATTCCCTTGGGGCCGACTTCACGCGCCAGGCTCCGCGTCATGCCATCGAGGGCCGCCTTGGTCGCGCTATAGACCGAAACCCCGGAGTGGCCGCGAAGACCATTGACAGAAGTGATGTTGACGATTGCGCCGCGCTGCTGCTCAAGCATGCACTTGAGACACGTCTGGGTCAACTTGATGGCAGACTCCAGGTTGACAGCGATGCCCCGGTGAATATCCTCCGAGCGCATCAGCGTAAATAGACCATCGACCCCAATCCCGGCATTGTTGACAAGCGCATCGATTCGCCCATAACGCCGGAACACCGAAAGCGCGAACTGCTTTACGCGCTCAAGATCGATCACATCGACGGCTTCCCAACAAAACTTCTCGCGCTGCGGATCGCGCGCTTGGCACTGCTCGATAAACGGCGTCGCAGAACGGCTGAAGGTAGCGACCGTGTACCCCTGTGCCAAAAAGGTGGAGACCAGCGTCTGGCCCAAGCCGCGGCTGCCACCGCTTATGATGATGACATCATTTTTGTGATCCATATGCGGTTCCTGGGTCATTTTGTAAGCTAGACGGATTCGGTGCGCATCTTTTTGAAGCGCACGCCATGCAGTTCGTAGTTCACCACTTGCACCAACGAAGGCACTTTATAGGCCGGCAGTTGCTTTCGACAAAATGCCCGGAGGCGCCGCTGCAGTGCTTCTGGTTCTTCTGGCTGAAATAATTCGACTTGTGCGATAACCACGTTGCCCATGACCGGATTGGGTCTTCCCTTGACCAAAACATCTTTAACATTCTCAGCCTGCATGATCACGTTCTCCACTTCTGCGGGATAAACCTTTTCTCCTCCGACGTTGATAATTTCACTCTTACGCCCAAGAAAACGAACATACTCGCCGCCAACCTCAACCATGTCACCAGTATTCATCCAGCCTTCCGCATCAAAAGGGCTTTCCGCATTCAGGTAGCCGAGCATGGCCGAATGGGCTTTGACCCACAGGATGCCATCGACAATCTTGGTCTCGAACCCCTCGCCGCCGACCTTAACCCACAGCGAATCGGAGGACTGCGACTTGGAGCGCAGGATGCCAAGCTCGGAAAGGCCATAGGTCTGTTGCAGGCGAACATGCGGTAGTGCATTGTGCAGCTCCTGCAGTGTACTGCTTGGCATCAGCTCGGTACCGTAAGTAATTAGGTTCAAAGAAGATAAATCGTACCGACGATGAGCATTGCTAATCAGCAACAGCTTCAAAAAGGTCGGAGACGTGGGCAATACTTCAACGCGATGGCCCGCGATGGCCTGGCATACCGACTGAGGATCGCGCTGCGCGACGGAGACAACCGTGCCGCCATTCGCCAACGTGTAAAAGAGCGTGTTGATGCCGCCAATGTGATCAAACAGCAAAAAGGTCAGCGTACGAATGCGCTGCCGCTGTACCTTGAATTTCTCAAGCAGCAAGTCAAAGCGATGCAAAGCTGCTTTACTCTTGCCGGTCGAGCCCGATGAAAAGAGAATAAGTCCCGCAGCCTTCTGCTCTCTAAGCATGAGCAGCAATGGATGGGCTGGCCGGACGTCCCGCCGCTGAACCTGCCACTGACCCTGGTCATCCTGGGTAAAGACAACCTCCACCTCGGCGATGGCAAGAAACTCTTCGTGCTGCGACTTTACGCTCTGGGTAAGTGGAACACAGATCGCGCCGTAATCAATCAAAGCAAGCAATAGCGCGCACGCATCCGGGTTATAGTCACTGCAGATTGCAACAACCTGCCCCGGCAAGAGGTCATGCTGCTGAAATTTGACGCGCCAGCCGTCGACAAGAGCTAGGAGTGCGCCGTACGTCACGCTCTCTGCATCCCTAGAAAAGGCGAGTTCGGACCGCCAGCCTGCCATGCGAGTCAACAACCATTCAATCGCCATGTTGCATTTACCTACACTGTATAAATATATCTGGGCCCCGTCTTACAGATTGCCGGATATGCTACAGCTATCCCTAGGACGACTTCATCCACGACTCGGTCAAACCAACGGAGGCCTCGGCCTCCCAGATCGGGGCCCGCTCTGCATGATATCTCGATCCGATGGGGATCGAATAAAGATCATCGTTCACATAGGAAAGCTCGCGCTCTCCTTCACGATTCAAGAGCTTCCGAAAGGCGAGAAGCGCTGGCGAGGGCTGATTTTCATGTTCATAGACCCGCCCTGCGAACATATCGATCATCTGATCGCGGTATCGCTCGTGCACACAGAGTGCAAAAGCCAGCGGGTGCTCCCAGAACGTGTCGATTACGTCCTCGAGCACATCAATACCTTTTTCGCAAAAGAGCTGATGCCGGGCAAACGGGTTCGGCAGATCTCTTCCTGCTCCCTCCAGGTATGCACACACGGCCGGCGCTGCAAACTGGGCCTCGCGCAGTGCCCCTGATAACCCGAACGAAAAGATGGGGTCGACAAACCGATGCGCATCCCCGATGCACAGAAACCCTTTGCCGCAGAAGTTCTTGACCTGATAGGAATAATTGGGAATTACGCGCACATCATCTACAAGGCTT
Source organism: uncultured Myxococcales bacterium (assembly GCA_937859535.1). Taxonomy (GTDB): domain Bacteria; phylum Myxococcota_A; class Polyangia; order Palsa-1104; family JAEUJZ01; genus JAEUKA01. The sequence goes on along the minus strand of CALLYL010000441.1, from coordinate 350 downwards.
AGATCGGGCAGACGTCTCTTCAACTCGGGGTTTAGCTCTTGAAGCTCGCGCACCAAGAAATCATGGGTGCTCTCGCCTTTTGATTGAAAATAAGCCGACGGTGCCACCACGCCCACACTTACGATCTCATCATCGATAGGAATAAACCATGCCCAGTGGTATTTTTTCTTATAGAAAATCTTCGTATTGCCTTTGCGCGTCTCTGGACTTGAATCATCGTCACGAATTGCACCGGCTACCTGTGAAAAGACCGCAATCTGCTTGTCATACGCACCAAGATACTTGGGCCCGGTCACACCGCCCTGATTGGCCAGCCACGTGGCCTGGCCCGAGCAGTCGGCCAGCTTGCC